>JAJCYK010000490.1 GCA_029262935.1 Cytophagales bacterium
ATACCACAAAGGGGCGGATGTAAGTATCGTAAGAAATCCTAAAAATGCCGCTGGTATATAACTCCCGATATAAAGGTTCTTGACTGAAAGTAAAAAGGCTGTGACCACCACAACCCACATGGTCACTAAATACGCTTTACCCACGGTATTATGAACTCGTCCTCCTTTTTTTGTAAAAACCGGCAACCAAAATAGGACCAAGCTTATACCACCGGCCAGCACATGAACAAACAACATATATTTAACAATAATCTCCATTTGACTTTTTTGTTACTAATCTATATATGCTAGAAACAACTTGCTGAAATTAGTGATCAGGGACAAGCCAAAAGGACGAATGACAAGCTGAAGTGACCAATATCAAGGTCTGGGACGAATAACAGGGAGTTTTATTGAAAATAAGGGATGTATCTACGGGAAACGGGTACGTGTTTATCATCAAGACCATCCAGTGTAAGTCGCAATCCTTGAGCATTTCCCTCTACTCGAGCAATCTTCGTGCGATTAACAAGGAAAGAACGATGTGATCTTTGGACGCTACTTTCTTTAAGCTTGATTTCTACCGCACTTAAAGTGCTTCGCACTATTTTCTGCTGCACCTCATTTCCTTGAATGTAATTAACCACCACGTAATTTTGCATGGCTTCAACAAACAGGATTTCGTCAGCTGCTAATTCTAAACGATCCTGTGCTTCAGTTTGCCACTGAACCTGTGCCCCCGTAGCCCCGTTAAAATGTAACTTAATGGTCCCTGCTACTTGCTGATTTTTTAAGGTAGCCCGGCGGCTGTTTAGAAAACCGATATAGAACACGGGAAATATTCCCACTAGAAAAGTTGATATCAGTGCCGCTGAAAAACCCGTAAAGGTTAAGGCGGAGCCGCTCAATTTCCACATGAAAAGGTAATTGCCAATAGCTATTAAAATCAAAATTATAAGCACAGTTACCATCCATTTCCAGAATACCCAAGTTTCATTGTCCCGGTGGATCCTCAAAACATATCGCAGTAATAAGTCAAAGCTGAATGAAGTGACAAAGGTAATGAGCCCAAACATGAAACAGAGATAAGCCTTAGCATCACCGGCCTGGTTCATCCCGAATGGTTCGAAAATATATAGAAACAACCCAATAAATACACTGATACCTAAACACCCGGTAAAAAAGGCTTTTACTCCTTTATCCTCAGGATAAGGCTGATTTAAAAAGGTACGCAGTTGTTTTAGCCACACAATGATCTTCGAAGAGTCAGCTTTCAAAATAAGTTGTTTGTTTCATCAAAAGAAACAAAAGTTATTCTATTGAAACAAGAAGAACAACCTCACAAGATGATGATTGGTCTTTCGGTGTACCATGACAGGTCGTCAACACCTACCTACAGGAATTGATAAATTACCTAAGCGGCAGTACATAACTCATAAATTACAACTCTTTTTGAGTATACTCGTAATACTGTATATACAATAGTTGTATATACAGTATTACATGAACGAAGACTTCTTCCAAGCCATTTATCACATCATAAAAACCGGTCACTGGATTACGGATCAGGTGTCTAAGGAGTTGAAAGAATTTGACATCTCAGAGCCACAATTTAACGTACTACGTATCTTAAGAGGGCGAAAAGGGACAGTGGCAAGTGTACAAGAGATACAAAGCCAAATGATTCAAAAGTCCAGCAACGTAACCCGTATTATTGACAAGTTGAAGCAAAAGGGCTTGGTAGATCGCATGGAATGTAGTAATAATCGTCGCAGAATGGACATCACTATTACCAAAAATGGTTTGAAGTTATTGAAAAGTTTAGACTCAAAAGTACAGCAGTTACACCTTCCTTTAATGTCAAACCTTAATCAATCTGAGGCCAAACAATTAACCAAGCTTATCAAAAAACTAATTAATCAAAAAGATGAAAAAAATTCTGGCATTCGGAGCTAGTACGAGCACTACTTCTATAAATCATAAATTGGCTACTTATGCCGCAAATCAGTTGGACCAGTTCCAGGCAATGGTGATAAATTTGTCTGACTTTGAAATGCCTATTTTCAGCATTGACCGAGAAAAGGCCCACGGGGTACCTGATTTAGCCAAATCGTTTAAAGATAAAATACGGGAAGCTGATGGTATTATCATTTCATTTGCGGAACACAATGGCAGTTACAGCGCAGCTTTCAAAAATGTCTTTGATTGGGCCTCCCGAGTGGAAAAAAACATGTGGTTGGATAAACCCATGATACTATTAGCCACTTCTCCCGGTGGACGTGGTGGACAAACGGTATTGCAAGCCGCGGTAAATCACTTTCCGTACATGGGAGGTCTCGTGGAGGGCTCCTTCTCTTTGCCCTCCTTCCATGCAAACTTTGATGCTAACGAAGGAATTACCGATAGCGAACTTAAGAAGGCGTTTGAGATTCAGCTGAATCTTTTCTCAAAAGCATTGGGAGATTAAACCCTGGTGCGCTCTTCCTCCCTATCCGTAGCCAGTGCTGGGTCTAGCGTAAAACCATCCAAAACCTCTCTTAATTTTTGATCCATGGGGAATTGCATCGAATCCAGTGCTGGCTTTAGTTGCTCTAAATTTCTGGCACCAATGATGGGGGCGGTAATTGACTGATGTGCTGAAACCCAGGCTATAGCCATACTAACGGGATTGTAGTTATTTTCTTTAGCAAAATCTACGAATGAGCGTACCATTTCTCTATTCGTTTGATTTTGGTATCGTTGCTGATACATGGTGTTGGTATCAAACCTGCTGGTATCGTTTTTCTCTAGTAAATATTTGCCCGTTAGCAAACCTCCGGCCAGTGGGCTGTAGCTAAATACCCCTAATTGCTCTCCCTTGGCCATAGGTAATATTTCAGATTCCGCCTGTCTTTTCAATAAATTGTACATGGGTTGGATGCACGCCACTGGGGCAAGTAAGTGCTCTTTGGTGATGGCTATAGCTTTCATAACCTGCCAAGCTGCAAAGTTACTAATTCCGATATAGTGGATCTTCCCTTGTCTCACAAAGTCATTTAATGTAGACATGGTTTCTAATAAGTCTGTCTGTTCATCAAAATGGTGCAGGTAGTAAACGTCTATGTACTCGGTATTTAACCGCTCTAAGCTGGCATGAAGTGCCTTTGTCAAATGAAACCGGCTTAAACCACGTGCATTTATATCGGTCCCCGTAGGGTAATAAACTTTGCTGGCAATCACCACTTCATTGCGATGTGCTTTTATCAGTTGGCCTAGTATCTCCTCTGATTGGCCATTTGCATACCCGTTGGCACAATCAAAAAAGTTAACTCCATGATCACGGGCCTTTTGATAGATCTGCTTACTCATGTCCGCATCTGCGCCATCTCCAAAAGTCATGGTCCCTAAACAAAGTGGGGATACCTGCAACCCGGTCTTTCCTAATAGTCTATATTTCATTTTACAGTATTTTTAACATTTCTTTCATTATACTAACATAGTATTCTCCGGCTTGCGGACCGTACCAATTCATTTCTCTGGTCTCGGCTCTGTTTAAACTAAAATAATACCGTTCAGGGTTTACATATCCTAAATAGTTGCCATTAAATGTCGTGATCATTAAGTGCAACCCCCGGGATTTACATAGGGCATTAAACTCTTCATAGTACTCTCCAGAAAGTTCTACGGGCAACCCCATTAATACAATGTTACCCATCCTCAGCGCAGTAATCGAAGCTTCTTCTTTACCCATAATCCAGTGGAACAGCCAGGGCCTTAACCTCCAGTGATTGGCAATTCTAAAATGCGGTGAGCGCATTTCAACAGGCCACTCTGCAAACTTCAATACGGTGGTGGTATCCAAAGCGATGCTTTCATAAATGCTACCCAAGTAGTCGTCCAACTGCTGGGCATATTTGGCCATTTTTTGACGAGTAAATGGTTTTCTACCCACGGGGGTGTGACTCCCGGTGGCCCCAGGGGCAAAACAGGCGAAGTCCACGCGGTCTCTTGAAACTACATTTTGCAAAAACCCTCCTGAATAATCAGCAGACAAGGTATTAATATCCTTATTCATGTACACCGAATGGGCGGCAAAAGTAGTCAAAACGGCTTGTGACCCGTCTAATTGGCTTATCTTTAATACCCGTAATTGCTGGTCTAGTTTGCCTAGCGTATCCAGGCGGTTCTCGGTCATTCCGGAGGTAGCGACTTCCTGATACCCCAGAGCAGCTTGTTGGGTCTTGGTGTTGGCTTCTTTTAAAGCGACCAAAGTCTGTTCTGTGATGAAACCTAAGGTGCCGGGATCATTCCCTCCTATGATTAACGACCCTAACAAGCCATCGGCCCAACCTCCAATACTGGTATGGCTGTGATTGGCAGTAAAATAAATACCAGTAACCCCCAGGTCTGCGGCCATGATTCGGTTTCGGATAGCCTCGGCCAAATGGGGGTGAATAATCCAAAGATCGTAACTTAGAAAAGCTATCTTTTGGTTATTATCCGTAAAAACCATTGCCCTCACATATACACTATCAAAGATATGTTCGAAAGGGGTCCAATTCTTTCCAGTCAGCCTCACTGGAGGTGACGGTGTAATGTTGGCTATCCCCCAACCTATTTGCAGATTCGTGGTATCAGTTTGTTTTTCCAAAACCGATTTTATGGAGTCCTGACGAAGCAGCGTACGTTTGTAAAATTCCGTGCTTTGATAATCCCTCTCATCCACAGGAACTATTTGAGTAAGCACCAACAGTGCCATTACTCCTATCACCATCAGTACGTTCCGTGCTACTTTCTTCATACTTAGTAAGCTTCCTACAATATTAACAACATCCTGATAATTTGAAGGCTCTTAAAGGGCATTAAAATAATTTTGTAAATTGATCTATGATCTATCAGGAATTAGCCCCCCCGGCAGCATTGGCACCCTATGTGAAGTTTTTCTGGACTTTAAAGGGAACTAGTAAACCTCTTGATTACCTTCCTCACAGACTTTTTGCCGATGCGTTGCCTACTCTGGTTGTTCATCATAAAAATCAATTCCTGCTACGAGAACAAGACGATCTCAAACTACTGCCTAAAAGTTCTGTACACGGGCATAATGCTCAGGTCTGGGACATGCTGGTAAAAAGTGACTTTGAAATCTTTGGTATCTACTTCTATCCTTTGAGCATTCCAGAAATATTTGGGATTCCCGCAAGCCTGTTATACAACCAGGACTATTCGTTGGAAGAGTTATTAGGTGCAGCAGGTAGGGAGTTGGAAGAGCGGTTGATGAATGCGGAGGACGTCCAGCACCGAATCGCCTGTATATCAAGTTTCATTTACAGAAAATTAAAATATCAAAAAACCAAGATTAGCTTACCTTTTGCCGCTTGCCTGGATCGCATCATTAAATCTGGCGGGGAAATCACCATTGAGCAAATAGCCCAGCAGTCTTCTTTCTCTATAAGAAGTTTGGAACGACAGTTTTCTTCTGAGCTTGGGGTTTCCCCAAAACTTTACTCACGCATCGTTCGCTTTCAGCGTGCTATAAAATTGTTTGAAAATAACTTGGTTAAGGATTTTACGGATCTTTCCTATTATACCGGATACTACGATCAATCCCATTTTATTAGGGAGTTTAAACATTTTTCTGGGATGCGTCCTAAAGACTACTTCCTAGACTCTCCTCACACCGCCGACGGCTTTGCACAAATTGCTTGACTATGACCTACGATAT
>JAJCYK010000491.1 GCA_029262935.1 Cytophagales bacterium
ATGAGGTTTCTGCCAAGATTTTTATTCTTGACTTTTTACCAAACTTGCACAGGGCCGATACTTACAGTGATGAGGATGTTAAAAGTCGAATATTGGAATCGGTGCGGCAAATTCGAAAGCAACATACGCAAACCCCTATTCTACTGGTTGAACATGCGGGATACACCGATGGGTTTATACAAAAATCACGATTGACCGCCTATGCGAGAGTAAATCACTTACAAAGAGAGGCCTTTGATCGATTAATTTTGGAAGGGCATAGTAACCTATTCTACCTTACTAAAGAGGAATTGGGCCTTGGACTAGATGATATGGTGGACGGTACTCATCCAAATGACCTGGGCATGCAGCACTATGCTGAAGGCTACGAAAAGGCCTTAAGAAAAATACTTAACGAACCTATTGGAACGGCTAGCACCACTAGGCCCTGCATTCAATATCGAGAGCCCGAAAACTACGATTGGGAGAACCGTCATATCCAGATCCTAAGAATGAATGTTGCTACGCCTCCGAAAAAAATCATTTTGGCCAACTCCATTGTGCACTTTTGGGGAGGGACGCCAAAAGCCAAAATTGTTAAAGAAGAAGCTTCTTGGGAAACATTGTTTACGCCTATGGGTGTAAGAAATTATGCCTACGGCTGGGATCGCATAGAAAATGTATTGTGGCGGGTTTATCATGATGAATTAGACGGATTCGACGCCGATAAAATAGTGATAATGATTGGCACCAATAATTTACATCTTAACTCTGACCAGGAAATCATCCAGGGCTTGGAACTATTGGTGCAAGCCATAAAGGATAGACAACCTCGAGCGGACTTAGTGTTGATGGGATTATTACCACGTCGGGATTATGAAGCAAGAATTGATAAACTAAATGGTGAAATACAGCAATTGGCTGAGAATGTCGGTATCCATTTTTCAGATATCGGAGCAATATTTTTGACTGAACAACATTCATTGAATGAGTCACTTTTTTCAGATGGACTTCATCCCAACAAAGCGGGTTATTTAAAAATGCGAAAGGCGATGCAAAAAGTGCTGAATAACTAATTATTCCATAACCGCTACAGCTTGACCAATATGAGTACTAAAACCCATCAATACCTGCGCCAGAATGTCTATTTGTTCTTGAACTTCTGGATAATTCCTTTGTTCAATCGCTTCCCGAACTCCAGGCAATGTTTTGACTCCGTATCCGGTGTAAAACCCAGGAGCATAAATGTGGTGTTTAAACCAAGGTCGCCGAGGTAATCCTTCCGCGCGGGTGAGCGATCGCTCCATGTCCTTTAATGTTTGATTTAGTTGAGGAGCATTCTTTGTAGGAGTCTTCGTAGCTAGGGTGAAGGCGTTGGCCTGTAATTTCAATACGTTTAGGGCATTGTGTAAGGGTGCAAAATTAAAGTGAGGCACTTCCTGCTTTGGAGTCGGCGCGATATATACCTGGTTAGGATCTGCCGCCAGCGCATAGTGTCCATCCCGGATTAATTTGTTTTCCTTAGCTGTTTCTTCACGCAGTGATGTTGCTAACTCCGAAACCTCATCAATATATTCGCTAACCGTTTCTGTAAAGTGTTGAAATTCAAAAGGCAATACTTCGGCATTGGCCAACCGAAGACTGGTACGTCCAGCCACTTTTACCAAAGCCACACCGTATTGGAATTCAGGATCTTTAAAACGCTTGTAAAGGTCATAAGAATCATACATGGTATGATATTCACCACCTGAACCTTCCCCTCCAAATCCCAAATTAAATGAGGCTACCCCTAAGTGTTGGAAAAAAGGCGAATAGTCAGATCCAGATCCTAGGGCGTACAACTTATAGGTATCCCATGACGCACGACCATTTACTAGTTCCACGGCGTTTCTCCTTTCAAAAAGAGACACATTTTTTACCGGATCCATTACATCTCGTGTAATAGGGTCGAAAAACTTTTCTAAAGTGTGCGAGCCTCCTGCCCCTAAAAAGCCGCGATTAGTACCGTCCGTGTTAATATAAGCTACGGCCTTTTGCCGTAATTCATCAGCATGGGTTTCTACCCATTCCGTAGAACCTATTAGTCCTGGTTCTTCAGCACCCCATGCACAATACATCATGGTACGTTTAGGTCTATGCCCCTGTTTGGCCAACGTGCCTACAGCCCGTGCTTCTTCCATCAGAGCTACCAACCCACTTATTGGGTCATTGGCACCATGTACCCAAGCATCATGATGATTGCCGCGGATCACCCACTCATCTGGATAAGTAGTACCGTTCATGGTAGCGATAACATTATAAGCAGGCTTAAGATCCCAGTTGAATTCCAATTTCAGCCTGACTTGGGCTGGCCCTGGCCCGATGTGATATGTGATGGGTAATGCTCCACGCCAACTACTCGGTGCAACAGGCCCTTGTAATGCTTTAAGCAAAGGTAGTGCATCATGATAGGAGATAGGTAAGACTGGGATTTTTGTTAAAGACGTGGCTTCCTCCGGTTTTAATCTTTTAGCATTTTTTGTTGAACCGTAACCCGGTGTGAGTGGATCACCAGGAGCAAAAGGAAGATCCATAACAGCTCCGCGTTGAACCCCATGCTCATTTTTGTAGGGCCCTTTGGGATAAACATCCCCTCGAAAATATCCATCATCTTTTGGGTCCGAATAAATAATACAGCCAATCGCACCTTTTTCCGCGGCTACTTTTGGTTTAATGCCTCGCCAGGAGCCCATATACTTGGCAATGACGATTTTTCCTTTTACGTCAATACCTCTTTTCTCCAACTCTACATAGTCCTCAGGTAATCCGTAGTTTACATAAACCAACGCTGCTGTAACATCCCCATCGATAGAAAAACAGTTGTAACCGGGCAAAGCCTCATCTGTTTGCATAGAGGAGGCATCTCCTTCCACCGGAGGCTCAGTGAGAGTAGCTGTATAGGAATTAGGAGCGATCATCTCTAAAAGCCGAACTTTGGGGGTAGGAAAAAGGATATCAAATTGTTCTATTTTAACTTGATAGCCCCATTCTTTAAACTTGGCTGCCACAAAATCCACCACTTCTTTGTCATATGGGGAACCGACATGATGAGGTCGAGCGCTTAAGTGTTTCATCCACTGGTCCAAATTCTTGGCCTCGAGCATAGCATCAAAGGCCTTTTCCAGCTGAACTTGTTTACTAGAAGCTTGATCTGAAAAACCCATTAATGTGGTGGATTGAGCACATACTGAAGCCACATTAAATATTACGACCAGAGCAATTAATGCAAGGAAAGAATTTGATTTCATGGTGTGTTGATTTATTTCCTGATAAGGTAATAAACCTCTGGGAATTTACCACATTCCCACGTAGTGCTCCAACCAACAGAACCGATGGCCCTGGTCAAAAAGGGTAACCAATGGCCACATTTAATATTAAGTTGTCTTGACGCCAGGTGCTGCTTCCAAAATCGATCTCGTCGATGACCCAACGATCGCCGTCAGGCAAAAACGGTTTGCGTAAAGGAATCCCTAAGTCTAATCGGAATACGAAAAAATCTGCATCCACTCGTAACCCCAGGCCGGTAGCAACCGCTATTTCGTTTAAAAAGCTACTGCCAAATGCTCCGCCAGGTCTAGCGGGTTCGTCATTTCGGGTCCATATATTGCCCATGTCCACAAAAAAAGCTCCTTTGAAAATACCCACTAGATCAAATCGATATTCAGAATTGAATTCAAGCCGCACGTCACCACCTTGGTCTGTGAACACCAAACTGTCTGGGACTTCATAGGAACCCGGGCCCACCGATCTGGCTCTAAACCCTCTGATACTGCTACTACCGCCAGCAAAAAATTGTTTTACATAAGGCAGTACGTTGGAGTTTCCATAAGAGAATCCGACCCCCATCAAGAACCGGCTATTTAATTGGCTGCTTTGATTTAATTGATATTTGTAACGCCATTCTGCTTCTAGCCGGGTGAATTGAGAATACTTTTGACCAAGGATTTCGCCTGATTCAGCATTGCTTCCAACTAAGCGCTGTGCCAGATTGGCTAAATTGCCGGAAACATCAATATTGCCTCGAAAGGAAAATGTGCTAGCAGTAGAGGAAGGAGGGGTATAGTAATAAATGTAATTGGACCCTAAAATGAATTGTTCATCATAGCTTTGAAGCAGGAAGTCATTCTCTTGTAAGAGTTCTTCAAATTCTGGAGTAGTATCTAGAAGCTTAACCCTGTTAATTTCCACGGGTTTCAACTGATGACGGTGTTTCTGGTTGCGCTCCCACTCATATCCATAACTAAAACGAAAGCTGTTCAAGGTAAAAAAACGGGGTCTTTGCAAATAACTATATCCCAATTCGAATCCTGTTTGAGCAGGAAACCCCTGCTTGGTCTTGATTCTAAAGGGGCTAATAAACCTGGGTAAGTACAAACCCGTTTCAGCACCAAATTCAAATGAATTCACTGGTTGTTCTTGACCATTTACTTGGGTTTCAAAACTTCCATAAAGGTTGAGTTTCAGTCGTTCCGCTCCACGCAAGGTATTTCGATTCAAAAAATTCACGGAAAATTGCGGGCCAATGAAATTGTTTGAACTTGCCACCAGATCGACCTCCAACTGGATGGATTTCTTTAATAAAGGTGTCAGTTCCACTTCCGTATTTAATTTATTATCGCCCAGTGAATCTTGCCGAAATCGAACATTAATGAATTTAAATGCACCCAATCCAATCAATCGACTAAGGGTAGCCTGATGAAGATCTGACTGATATAAGGAACCAGGCTGAAAGTAAACGGAATTTGTTATAACCCGGGATCTGAATGCTTGATCATTTAAGACAAATTCTTTTTCAGAACTGCGTATGGTAGTTTGCCCCTCATCCTGATACAAGCGGTAGTTTGGCTTTAAAGTTATCTTGTTTATCTCATATTGGTTTGTCGCTTGCTGTGGGATATCACCTTTGACAGAGATAAAAATATTTACTTGCCGGTCACCTACGGTACTGTCCACCTCAAACAATAGATAATCAGGACTGAAGTAGTAGAATCCTTGATTCTTTAACCCATTATCAATGCGTTTCCTTTCTTTAAGCAACAAGTTAAAATCATAGTTTTGGCCTTTTTGAATTAATGTAGCTGTCTGAAGTGTACTTATAGCATTTCTCAAGGACCCAACCGCGGGAGGGAAATATAGCGCGTTAATCCGATATGGGTCCTTTACCTGGGCCCGGTATTCCACTCGTGCAGATTTTTGTCGCGATTTCACCAAATAGTCAACTTCCGCATCGAAATAACCTGAATTATGTAGTCTATTGATTAAAAGCCTTTTGGTGCGATCCGTGTTCACTTGATCCATGGTTACCGGGGCTCGACCCAGTTTGTACTTCATCCAATGTTTAAACCCCTTTTCTTTTTTTGGGGTACCCGCAATATGATAAAACCAGACTTTAGGACGGGAACCTAATAGTTTTTCATTGGGTTCCGGCTCCAATACAGTTTCTATGGCTGCCAGCATTGATTTGCGATGAGGTATTTTTCCCAGGGACTCCAGCCTTAATTCAGCGCCTTCATAAAACTTCTCAGAATCGCCCAGATATTTGGTGCCCGTACAACCGCAAAACATAAAGGGTAATAGCCAACCGAGGAGAAACGATCTGGTCCTAAGTCCGGTCATTGTTTAGGTTTGGATTTTTTGAACAACTCCTTGAACTCATTATAATCTCGAACCAGCACTAGTCCGACGCCCGTTTCTATCAGTTCCCCTTGAATTAAAG
>JAJCYK010000492.1 GCA_029262935.1 Cytophagales bacterium
GCAGTCATCAACGCAGTGGCATCCGGTTTGGAATCGGATTTTAAAATTTACTGGCTGCCCTTGCTGGCATCAAGTACGGAGACGTATCCCCTAATTTCGCTGTTAGAATACTTAATAAGGAAATAGTATACTCCAGGGGCAACGCCAGAACCGTCCCAACGGAAGTCACGACTATCGGCCTCATAGACCTGCTTGCCCCAACGATTGACAATAGTCACACCCTCGAATACGTTCTGACAATTACCTTCCGGCAGATCATCAACAAAGAATACTGGATTAAAGCCATCATCATTTAGTGGGGTAAAGACATTCTTAGGATCTACAGCGTCCAAACTAAACTCGCCATCCTCTACGATCACTTCCAACTCCACCGTGTCTAAAGCGGCATTGAGACAGCTGTTGTCGCCCACCAAAAACTTAAAGAGGAAAGTACCCCCATCATTGGCAGCAATTTCATCGCAGCCTGGTGTCCACACAAAACTGGAAGAGACATTTCCCACTCCTTCCGAACCAATAAACGTTACTCCCGGTGGTAACCCACTGGATCCTTCATCGTTGAACAGGCTCAAAAATATCGAATCGTTGTCTGGGTCAAAACCTAGAATGGAAATGTCAATAGGGTTGTTTACATCTACGGTAATAGAGTTGTTTACAGCATCAGGAATAGTAACTACAGGTTTGTTGTTGGGTGGCAACTCAAACACTAAATTCAATTGCAGCGTGTCTGCATTTCCAAACTTACAGTCGTCCTCGTCATCAACTAGTACCAGTAAGTTAAAGATGTTGCGATTGGCAAAGTCAAATCTTCGGCAATCCGCATCCCAAGTAAACAAAGTGCTTAACGCTCCCGGGTTGTTTAAAATTTCAGTGAATGACATTCCGTAATCCTCTAAACTAAATCCCACTGGTATGATGTCCAAAATCAGGGCATCATCATCCAAATCTGTAGCATTTATTACTAATTCGTAAAGTTCTTGTTCAGTACTTATTACATGTGTCACCACGTCCGGGTCAATTACCGGATCATTATTGGGAGGCGGTTCAATTACAAACACCAATCGAGTGGTATCAATTAAAGGTACTGCACACGCATCATCCATGGCCAGCAAATCCACAACCATTAATCCTGAGGCGTCGGGAGGGCAGTCAGGTAAGCAAACCTCCACTTTTAAGGTATCTTGAAAATTTGCTGTTATCCCTGTGGGGAATTCAAATATGCCTGCTAATTCGCCTTCGAAGTTTACTGGAATAGCCCTAAAGGTGATTACCTCATCCGGATCCATATCCGTAACGAAAAGGTCCAAACATTTATCTTCGTCAAATCGGAATCGCACGGTATCCGTGATACTCAAGCGCTGATCACTATCCTTGGGGGTAGCAAATACCTCTGGAGGCGTACTAAAATCACAACCGTCGATCACCAACATTTGAAAGTCTCTGCGTACTTCTCCGATCTTAACTCCCTCCCTGAATTCTTCCACTTTCAAGGCAAAGACGAAAAGTCCCCGGGTACTTGGGGTTACGGTGATCAATCCTTTGTCGTTAACACGCAAGGCCGGTGTACCTGGTACCATATTTTCCACATCGATTCCAAGTGCCCAAGGTATGGGAGCATAGGGTGCAGAAGTAATGACTGGGAAGGCCAGATCTGAAGAGCTATCCAGGGGATCGATCAAGGTATAAGTCAAAGAGTCCCCATCCAAGTCCGTGCCCCCAAATTCAGTAAAAAAGGGTTTACCCACGCAACCGTAATCACGTAGCGGCGGGAAAAGTACCGGAGTGGAATTTATAAACTGTCGCCCATCCACAGTCACCGGAGGAAACTGCAAGAAAAACGTTTGACCCACCGTGTTGATACCACCCTGATAGTCGATATTATTCACAAAATTATTTCTACAACAACGCTCCCAGGTCACGTAAAACCCTTCGGGATCACTATAACGGTCCGGGGACAAAGTGATTACAGTGGTATAAAGAATACGCCGTGTAATAAGGTCGCCGATGGCACAATTTGGTTGGGAATAGGGCACAAACTGTGATCCGCTATTAAAAAGCACCACGGAATCCATAAACAGGTTATCGGAAGTCCTAAAAATGTATGGCACAACTTGTTGGTCCTCCGCTCCGGGATTACCGTTAACTTGATCGAAGTAAAGGACTAAGTTTAACCGGTAATTGAAATTATCCAGGTGTACCAGCTCAAATTCTCCGCCTACAATATGGGTAGCCTGAAGAGAGCCTAAAGAACAGAGAAAGAGTACGATTATTACAAGTAGACGTTTTCCCATATTATAAATATAAGGATAAATGATTGAGTATTTTACCATCTAGACGACGTTTTGTATAAATTTGCTGCTTGATATGAGGAAAAGATTTAAAAATGTTTTGCTGCCAGGAGTTACTATAGAAAAGGCAGTAGCAGAAGGCAAATGTTTAACTCGCTGGGAGGAACGGGTAATTTTTGTAGATGGAGTGGCACCTGGTGATGTAGCAGACATTAAAATCATCCGCAAAAAGAAGAATTATCTGGAAGCTATTCCAGAAAAGATAATCACGCCCTCTCCCTTGCGAACAGAGCCCTTTTGCAGTCATTTCGGTACCTGTGGGGGGTGCAAATGGCAGCATATTGAATACAAGCACCAGTTGGAATTCAAAAGACAACAGGTTATTGATAACCTGGAGCGGATTGGCAAAATCCCTTTTCCCGAGGTAAAACCTACCATAGCTTCCGAGAAATCACAATACTATCGCAACAAACTGGAGTTCACTTTTTCGAATCGTCGCTGGTTGGAAGCCGCAGAAATTTCCACTGGAGAGGTTATTGATCGCAATGGGCTGGGTTTTCATAAACCCCGGCAGTTTGATAAGGTTGTTGACCTTAAACACTGTTATCTGCAAGCCGAGCCCTCCAACGATATACGACTGTGGCTGCGAAATTACGCCTATGAGCACAAGCTGGAATTTTATGATATTCGTCAAAAACAGGGATTCTTACGTAACCTGATAATCCGTACCTCCAGCACTGGGGAGATTATGGTGATCTTGCAAGTCGGTCAAGATTTAGAAGAACTTCAGGTCTTATTGGCGGCCATGTACCAGCAATTCCCTCAAATTACTTCCTTGCAGTATGTGGTCAACACCAAGGGCAATGAAACCTTTTTTGATCTAGAGGTGAAATGTTTTGCCGGTCGGGATCACATCCTAGAAGGCATGGAGGATCTAAAATTCCGGATTGGCCCCAAGTCGTTCTATCAAACCAATAGCGATCAAGCACTTAGGCTTTATCAATTGGTACGAGACCTAGCCCAACTGAAGGGTTCGGAAACCGTGTACGATTTGTATACGGGTACCGGTACAATTGCTTTGTTCCTGGCACGAAACGCGGCAAAAGTGGTTGGCTTTGAACAGGTTCCTGAGGCTATAGCTGATGCTAAAATAAATGCCGAATGGAACCTAATTCAAAACGCTACCTTCTATACAGGAGATATTAAAGAGGTATTAAAACCGGAGATTTCAAAAAAACATGGAAAATGTGATGTATTAATCACGGACCCTCCCCGCGCAGGCATGCATGAGGACGTAATACGGGAAGTGTTACAACTGCTGCCAGATAAGATTATTTATATCAGTTGTAACCCTGCCACCCAAGCGCGAGATCTAAGTTTGCTAGACGAAAATTATAAAATAGAATCAATACATCCCATAGATATGTTTCCACATACGCACCATGTGGAGTCTGTGGTGAGCTTACAAAAAAAGTTGTAAATGGAACCAGTTAATCAAGGTAATGACCCAGAATTGGATGGCAAGTTTTTAGGAACCATATCACAGGACTTTGTTATCGTGGCAGATTCCCTGAAAGAAGCGAGTTATCAAATTCGCAAAAGAGGTTTCTCCGAATATCCCATATTCCCTGTTTGTAAAACACCACAAGAACTGGGGGCATTGTTAATAGACAAATCTGAGGTAGCTACTCAGTGGTATTATTACGCTACCTTTTTGGATGAATTTGTCCAACGTAAGCTGATGGATCGTCCAGAAGACTTTATTGAAAAATATAAAGACCCTGAGGAGTTCTGTTGTCTTTTTGTGGTAGACCCTGACTTCACTAACTTTCTTTACATTCCGTATCCGGAGGATCTTTAAAAGTGCTTCCAACCTTGGGCCTTTAAGGAAACCACTTCTTCGTTTCTTAAGACCAAGTCCACCCCTTGATCCTTTTCCATTACATGCCCCACAATGGATATGTCGGGATGATTGTCCACAAGCTTAAAATGTTCTTGATTGATTGAGAACAACAACTCATAGTCCTCTCCCCCATTCAAGGCACAGGTTGTGGGGTCCATTTTAAACTCTAATGCCGTATCAATGGTGATAGTTTCCAAGGGCAACTTATCTTGATATATTCGGGCCCCCACTTGTGAATTCTTGCAAATATGAAGCAGATCCGAGGCCACCCCATCCGAAAGATCGATCATAGCAGTTGGCTTTATGTTGTTCTCTGCAAACCATTGAATGACATCGACACGGGCCTCTGCGGTCAATTGCCTTTGGATCAAATACTCATAACCCTCTAACTGTGGCTGCATTTCTGCGTTGTCCAGATACACTTGTTTTTCTCTTGCTAACAC
>JAJCYK010000493.1 GCA_029262935.1 Cytophagales bacterium
GTATTTCGGAGGCTGGGGCTGTTCATGTACTTTCTTATAGATTTCACCAGTCACTTTGTCAAAAGTACCAGGAGCGTGCCATTTGGTTTGGTTTTCTTCTGCTTGCGCAAACCCTTTGCCCTTTATGGTAACACAATGCAAAATCTTAGGGCCGGGGATGCTCTGTAGATCTTTAAGTACACTTACCAAATGGTTGACATCATGTCCATCAATTGGTCCGAAGTACCTGAGATTAAGTGATTCGAAAAGGTTGCTTTGCTTTAATAATGTAGACTTAATACCTGTTTCTATCTTAGAGGCAATTTCACGAGCACTTGAACCAAAGGTGCTTAGCTTCCCTAGGGCATGCCAGATGTCATCCTTAACCCTATTGTAGGTTTTTGAGGTGGTAATGTCCGTTAAGTAATCTTTAAGGGCCCCTACATTGGGATCAATTGACATGCAGTTGTCATTAAGAACAATAAGCAAGTTGCTATTGGCAACCCCAGCATGATTCATAGCTTCAAATGCCAAACCGCCCGTCATGGCGCCATCACCAATCACGGCGATGTGCTGCTTTTTTGACAGTTTAAGGTACTTTGAAGCGACAGACATCCCTAAAGCTGCGGAAATAGAAGTAGAGCTGTGCCCGACTCCAAATGTATCATAGATACTTTCTTTGCGCTTGGGGAATCCAGAAAGACCACCGTAAAGTCGATTGGTATGGAATTGAGATTTTCTGCCCGTTAAGATCTTGTGCCCATACGCCTGATGGCCCACGTCCCAAACCAGTTGATCATCCGGTGTATTAAAAACATAATGGAGTGCGACGGTGAGTTCCACCACTCCTAAACTGGCTCCGAAATGCCCACCGTAAACGGAGACCATATCTACAATGAATTGTCGTAATTCTCCAGCTAAAGCAACGAGCTGTTCGGGTTTTAGCTTTTTAAGATCTTCGGGGCTGTCTATAGCAGACAATAACTTTCCGGGTTCAATTAGCATGCGTAGGCATTTGATTCTCTCTATAAAACTCCTCTTTCCGGTGAAAGTTTTATTGCAGGAAATTAATGGATTAATTATTCCTTACAAACTGTAAAAATACATTTTTTTTTAGGCTTCAAGTATAATTTCCACATTATATGATATCTTTGAATACGCTGGAAAATTCAGTCATTTCTATTAAAATCGAGAAAATTTGAGTTTTGAAGTTAAACTTCCCCTTTTCGAAGGCCCATTCGATCTGCTGTTATTCTTCATAGAAAGAGACGAGCTTGATATCTACGACATACCCATAGCTCAAGTCACTGCGGACTTTTTGGGATACATCCAACAACTGGAGCATCTTAATATGGAAGTTGCCAGCGAGTTTATTTTGGTAGCCGCCACTTTGATGAGAATAAAGGCCAAAATGCTATTGCCAAGGCCTGTATTGGATGAAGAAGGGAACGAGATGGACCCTCGAGATGAGCTCGTTAAGCACTTGTTGGAATACAAAAAATACAAATCTGTATTATCTCAACTATCAGAACTTGAAGAACAGAGGCAACAAAGAGAGCAAAGAGGCAATATATCAAAAGAAATAAAGGCTCTAGCAGCGACTACCAATGTGGAAGCCGAGTTGCAAGATGTGGACCTCTATCGACTGCTTAAAACTTTTCAAAAGTGCTTGGAGCGATTTGACAAAGAACAACAAAAACCTGTTCACCGAGTGGTCCAATATCCTTATACGATCGAAGGCCAAAAAGGCATTATTTTACGAAATTTTCAACCAGGAAAACGTATGTCCTTTGAGGAAATAATTTCTATGGAATCCCAAAAGATTGCCGTTATCTTTAACTTTTTGGCCATTCTTGAACTACTTCAGTTGGGTGAGATCATGCTACATTTGGGAGAAGGATTCAATAATTTTTGGATTGAAAAATTGGAGGGAGCTTTTGTGGATTAATGGCTGACGATTCCAAAGAAATATTCAGGACACTTAACCCAAATAAGGTATGGATTCCTGTTTTATTTGGAATAGGTATTGTGATTTACCTGTTTTATAGTGACCCCAACGTAAACGTTCAAAACCTGGCCTTAATCAAAGATGCCAATCCTTTTATTTTTCTATTTGCCCTTTCTTTAATTCTGCTACGTGGGTTTTTATATGCATATCGCATTAAATTCATATCAGACAATCAACTTACTTGGGTCAATGCCATTTACGTAATCATATTGTGGGAGTTTGCTAGTGCAGTGACTCCTTCTGTCGTTGGTGGTACTGCGGTAGCGGTATTTATTCTCCTTAAAGAAGGGATGAGTTTGGGCAAGTCGTTGGCTTTGGTGATGCTGACCGCAATCATGGACAACGTAGTCTTTGTGGTTTCAGCCCCGCTGGTATTCTTGTTCTCAGAAGGCCAAATCATCCCAGAATCCAAAGAACCATTGCAAGTTTTTGCATGGTCTTTTAGTCCACAAGGTGGATTGCGGATATTGTTTTGGGTAAGCTATTGGTTGATTACCCTATTCACCTTGGTCATGAGGTACGCGCTACTGGTGGGAGCAAGAGGC
>JAJCYK010000494.1 GCA_029262935.1 Cytophagales bacterium
AAATGAAAGAGTTTGTACAATCCGTACAGGCAGTTGGTATGAAATTCATGATGTGGTACTCCGTGCCTTTCTGCGGTAAAAAATCAAAAGCTTACCAACAATTTAGAGGTAAGTTCCTCACGGAAAATCATCGTTGGGCACCGGTGTTTGACCCAAGATTTCCTGAAGTACGTGCCTACTTGATTAGCAAGTATGTACAGGCGATAGGTACCTGGGGCATGGATGGACTGAAACTAGATTTTATCGATGATTTTATGGTATATCCTGAGACCAACATGGACCCAGATCCAACCAGGGATTTCACTTCCGTCATTGAGGCTGTGGATCGACTTTTAACAGATGTAGCTCAGGCACTACAAACGATAAAACCCCATGTTGCCCTGGAATTTAGACAGAAATACATAGGACCAGGCATGAGACAATTCGGCAATATGTTCAGAGCCTTTGACTGTCCACACGACGGTGTAACCAATCGTGTCCGTACTACTGATGTTAGGCTATTAGCGGGATCGTCGGCCACGCATAGTGACATGATCACTTGGCACTATGAAGAAGATGTGGAGGTAGCCGCCTTGCAAGTATTAAATGCCATGTTTTCAGTGCTACAAATTTCCGTGCGACTAGCAGAAATTCCCGAGGATCATTTAGCGATGATTAAATTTTATACCCACTACTGGCTGGAAAATCAAGTCACACTTATGCAAGGTAATTTTATCCCAACTGATCCCTTAGCGAACTATCCCTTAATCCGGGTTGATAGCGAACAAAAAATTGTTTTGGGAGTCTATGGTAATCAAGTAGTTGGATTGGACCAAAGGCACTACCTGGACATCCTAAATGCTACATTGAATCACCAGTTGGTCTATACATGTGAGCAGGATTTTGGAAATTATCAGGTACAAGTTTATGATTGCCAAGGACAGTTGACTCTCGAAGAATACCGTAGGTTAAACCCAGGCGTAGGAAGTATCGAAGTACCTGCCAGTGGCCTAATAAGATTAACTAAAATGAATTAAAGCAGTATATGGAATCCTTAATTAGCAACACTGATATTACCATTATAGGGTTGTACTTAGCCCTGGTGTTTTCCATTGGTATTTGGGTAGCGCGCAAAACTAAAACCGGGGAGGACTTATTTTTGGGGGGAAGGACGTTAGGCTGGGGCCTCATTGGACTGTCTTTGTTCGCTTCCAATATTTCAAGCTCCACTTTGATTGGTCTTTCTGGGGCCGCCTACAGTAGTGGGATAGTGGGTTCAGTATATGAGTGGATGTCAGGTATTCCTTTAATAATTGCAGCCCTTATTTTTGTGCCCCTTTATTTGAGGTCTAGAATCACTACCATTCCTGAGTTTCTTCAATTTCGCTACGACCGACGATCAAGGTCTTTCTTTTCATTAGTAACAATCTTTACCAGTATCGTGGTGGATACTGCCGGCGGGCTATACGCAGGGGCCATAGTATTGCAAACCTTCTTTCCGAACCTCGTCTTGTGGCACTGTACTTTAGGTTTGGCTCTAATTGCTGGCATCTACACGGCCTTTGGTGGACTTAAAGCGGTAGTTTACACGGATGCTTTGCAAGCCGTAATACTTATTATAGGCTGTAGTGTGCTTACCTATACCTTATTTCAGAAGTTGGACTTCTCTTGGGCCGCAGTACTTGAATCAGCTCCTGATGGTCATTTTAGTGTAGTTAGGCCCTTAGATGACGGTTATCTTCCTTGGCCTGGATTGTTGTTGGGAGTTCCGTTTTTGGGATTTTGGTATTGGGCCACCAATCAGTACATCGTGCAACGAGTTTTAGGTGCCAAAAGCATTCCACACGCACGATGGGGAGTGATTTTTGCAGGTTTTTTAAAGATCATTCCTTTATTTATTATGGTAATTCCGGGGGCCATGGCCATTAGTTTATACCCTGGTTTGACAAATTCGGATATGGTCTTCCCTACCATGGTTTTAAAAACTCTTCCCGTAGGATTGATAGGTCTAGTGTTAGCTGGGTTGATCTCTGCGATTATGTCTAGTGTCGATTCTACATTGAACTCCGCTTCGACTTTAATTGTAATGGATTTTGTGAAACCGGCCAACCCCGAAATAACAGATACCAAGATTGCTTGGTACGGCAGAGTGTCTACCTTAATACTTATGTTAGTGGCGGCCGCCTGGGCTCCTATGATTGCGAATTTCGGAGGGCTCTGGGCATACCTTCAGCAAATGTTTTCAATAATTGTACCGCCGATAGCGGTTATATTTCTGGTGGGCGTGTTTTATAAACGAGGTAATGGCGATGGCGCTTTCTGGACTTTAATAATAGGCACATTATTGGGCGCTTTTTTGTTTGTTTTAGGCCAATTTGGATGGTGGAACATTCACTATACTATCAATGTGGGAATGGTGTTTCTCGTTTCAACACTGGTCTTTATTGGAGTTAGTGCCCTATCTCCGGCCCCTCCTCAGGAAGTTTTAGAACAGTACACCTATACTAAAGGTCTCATCAATTTGGAGAATGAGAATGTTGTTTGGTATAAAGATTATCGTTATCAAACGGCACTATTAGTGACACTAATTGCGGTTATTTTAGTGTTTCTATGGTAGTGGCTAGTGACCAAACCAACGGCCTACAGTAAATCCCAGAACCCAAACATCTTTCCCGTTTACCAGATCTAAGTTAGCAACTGGGCTAATGGTTATTGAGCCTAATTCAAATTCATGTAACAGCCCGATACGAAAAGCCAATTCAGTTCCTTCTTCAGTAAATTCGGGTCCGGCCCCCACAAGTACTTCAAGCTTGGAGATGGGGTGACAGGAAGCAGTCAATGCCAACAAAGTCTCATCCAGTGATCCCGCGGCATGATCCAGCAACAAACCCACTGCTAAGTTTGGGTGCCAACGGTAATTGTAATCAATCCCAACACTTACCGCATTGATACCGTCGTTGTGCGTGTTTCCAAGAAATAACGCCAGATGGTGCTTCCCTGTTTCGTGGAGTTCATTTAGGTTGTGGCCGTTTTCGTTTTGTGATAGGAGGTGCTGTGGACCCAGTAGGCAAACGATCACCATTATTTGTTTAAAGCTCATCTTAATTCACCAAAAAGTATTTTCAAAAATACCATACACGTGTTCCTAACAACGTATCACAGCATACACACGCTCTTGGGCACGTTTTGATTATTGTCATTATCCGTCCTGACTTGCGACATAGGCCAATTGGGGGCGTAACATTATCTTGAGATAATGATTTGGATGAGCGTAATCTTAGGTTTAGTAATTCTATTGATGATCATGGTTCTAGTAACTCCAATTTACTTGACTGTGGATACTAACAAGTCTAATTATATGGCCGGAATTAAGGGAGTGGTCCAAGTGGCCTTTGAACCAGAAGATTTTACAGGAACTCTATTGTTGCCTTTTCTTAGGTTAAAATTTCGTAGAAAGCTTCAATTCCCTGCGAAAAAGGAAGGTAGTGCAAAAGTAAGAAAGAAGAGCGGCGAAAGGAGGAGTTTGAATCTGGAAACGTTTACCCTAATTGCTCGATTGTGGTCAACATTTAATTGTAAGCGTCTGTGGATAAACGTAGATACGGGTGACTTTAGCACCAATGCTCAATTGATACCAATCCTTCAATTATTATCAGCAGGTAACGTACGGCTGACTATTAATTTTCAAGGACTTGTGAGCTTGGAATTGTCTATCGAAAATCGATTGATCCGATGTGTCGGTCCCCTGTGGCGCTACGCATTAGCAAAAAAATGATTTTTACACATAAATTATACAGTCATGGAAATGAATTTTGAAGAGTTATTAGGAAAAATTACTGATTTTATTCAGTCAGAGGCCAAGACGGATACCGTTATTGGAGAGCAGTTTAAATTAGGTGAATTTACTTGTGTTCCTGTGATAAAAGTGGGTATTGGATTTGGAAGTGGCGGTGGTACTGGTGACGCACCGAAAACAGGAAAAGGTGGGGGAGGTGGCGCCGGTGCTGGCATGGGCATTGAACCTATAGGTTTTTTGGTGACCCGAGATGAGCAAATCTCCTTTATGGACGTAGGCAAAAGCAAAGGCATTTCCGCTGCTTTTGAAAAAGTGCCGGATTTGGTGGAAAAGTTTTTGAAAAAAACTTCCACGGAACAACCAGCGTCTGTTTAAAATCAACGGGAAATTAGGCCTCCACTGTAATGTGGGGGCTTTTTTGTTCCCACGGCACAAATCACGTAATCCAGCAGACAAATGACCCCATATGCAAGATTTTTGGAGATATTGATTATTTATGACGCCAAATATTTTTTACATTTCGTCGTTATTGTGAAATAACAGGGCCTTACATTATTTCCTTTGTATTGTTAAGACCTATTTTTTAAACTACAATTGGCACTAGTGCCAGCTATTTTTTTGGCTATGAAACACTTTTTTCTAGCCCTTTTGCTGTTATTTTTTGCAATCCAAAGTATTGCACAGACACGCATTAAGGCTCAAAACTCTCGGGCAATCGATTCACAGTTTAGAGATCTGAATAATGAACTGAGGTCTTATCGTCTTTATGATTTACAAATTGAATCAATAGAGGCATTAACCACTACACAAAATGATTCACCGGAATTGTTTTTAGAGTTGCCGGATCAGCAAGAGGTTCAATTGATATTGCAATCGTCACAATTAAAAACGGACGACTATAAGGTTACCGTATATACCGAACAAGGTTATGTGCCTGCTCCCAACAATCCGGTTTATAATTACCAAGGCTATTCGAGAGCTAACCCCAACAGTGCGGTGAGACTGACAATTGCCCAAGGAGAATTGTCGGGGGTAATCCATAACTATCAGGGAGATAACCTTCATTTTAAAACAGTGACACGGGCTGGAAAGCAGGTTATCATTACCTATAAAGATTCAGATCTCCTGCAATCTGAAAATCACGATTGTGGCAACCCAGAAGTGGCTAAACCCTCTGACGCTGGAAACAACCGATCTTCCGCGCTAGCTGCTGAATGTGTGGTTACCGAAATATATTTAATAGCGGATGCTGCCGCGGTAAACGCCTTTGGTGGCACTCCCGCTAGCACCGAAGCAAACATGCTGGAAGTGTTGAATTTGGTAAATACCTTATACGAACCAGTTGGAGTAAAATTTGAAGTAGCTGGCATATTCATTTCCACGAATCCAAACGGCCCCTGGCAGGTGAGAAATGCAGCAGATGATCAATTGGATTCGGCCATTGACTGGTTCAATGACCAAAATTTTCCAGGAGATGTATTTACCTTTTGGAGCAGCCCCGATTGGGATTTTTCTTATGCTTATGTCGGCGCTATTTGCAGTTCTTTTGGAGGTAATCTTTGTGCAGCTTGGGGTGGTCTTACAGCAAATACCTTAAATTCCAATACTCAAGCTCATGAATTAGGACATAACTTTGACGCAGGACACGATGCCACTGGTATCATGAGGTCCACCGTTTCAAATCAGCCTGCATCGTTTTCCGCCAATTCTTTGTCGGTAATGACATCGTATATTCCCACTGTTGAGAATGTGTGTTTGGATGAATGTGTGGATGATTGCAGTAACTTTTCTGCGACTACCGGACCCGACCAGAACATTTGCCAGGGGGAAGCCGCAGCACTCCAGGCTTCCGGTGGTTCCAATTTTAGCTGGAGCCCCACCACGGGCCTTGATAATCCAAATAGCGCTAATCCCAATGCAACTCCCACTACCACCACCACTTATACGGTAACAGTTAGCAACAGCAGCGGATGTTCCGCAACCGCTGAGGTAACGGTGACCGTAACGGACCTGCCCACAGCGGCCGCAGGGCCTCCTCAGGTACTTAGCTGTAATGCTGCCACAGTACCTCTGGATGGCACCGGATCTTCATCGGGAAGCGAATTTAACTACCTGTGGACTACCACTGATGGCAACATTGTCTCTGGATCCACCACTTTAACTCCAGCAGTTGACTTAAGTGGTACCTATACTTTGACCGTGACCAACTCAAATACGAATTGTCAGGCTATTGATAACGTGGTGGTTAATAATGATGCTTCTTTACCAACTGCCGCCGCCGGAAATGATCAAGCGCTTACTTGTGCGGTTGGTTCTTTAGTATTGGATGGAAGCAATTCTTCACAAGGAGCGAACTACAGTTATTTGTGGAGTACAAATGATGGAAACATCACCACCCCAACTGATGTGGATCAAGTGACTGTAGATGCTGCTGGAATTTATACCATTACCGTAACAGAAACCGGTACTGGATGTACTAGTTTTGATCAAGTACTGGTAACTTCTAATACTCAATTGCCAGTAGCAGACGCTGGAACAAACCAAGTAATTGGTTGTAGTTCCGGGACTATAAACGTAGGTGGAAACTCTTCTTCCGGCAATGAGTACACATATCAATGGACTACCGGTGATGGCAATATAGTTGGTGGCTCCCAAAATGCCGTAGCCCAAGTAAATGCGTCAGGTACCTACGAATTAGTAGTCACTAATGCAAACACCGGTTGTACCCAGTCCGATCAAGTGGTAGTAACAGAAAATACCACTTTGCCCTTGGCAACTGCCGGAGGCAACCAAGTATTGAATTGTCAAGCGAATCAAATGACTCTCGATGGTACGGGGTCTAGCACAGGAGCCAATATTGCTTATTTATGGTCCACTGCCAATGGGAACATTGTGTCTGGCGAATCTTCCTTAATGCTAGTCATTGACCAACCAGGTACTTATTCATTAGCAGTTACCAATGAATCTACCGGATGTCAAAGTGTTGATCAGGCTATAGTCACCATAAGCGCCGCGCCGCCGGTGGCCAATGGCGGTGCAGATCAGGTACTAAGCTGTGCGGTTACAGAAGTAAGTTTAAACGGCAGTGGGTCTACTAGTGGCGCTAATATCAGCTATTTATGGACGACTTCCAATGGGAACATCGTTACCGGCGAGGATACTGATGCACCAACCGTAGATCGTGATGGCACCTATGTACTTACAGTTACAGATGGTGCCACCGGATGTACCAGTGATGATAATGTGGAGGTGACTACCAATGCCACCTTACCTAGAGCAGATGCCGGACGTAATGTAGCCATCGGTTGCAACTCCAACACAGTTGATTTGAGGGGTGACAATAGCTCAGCAGGTAATAATTTCACCTATGCTTGGACCACCAATAATGGAAATATGATATCTGGGCAAGCTACCCCTATTTTGACTGTAGATGCTGCGGGAGTCTATACGCTGACCGTAACCAATAGCCTTACTGGATGTAGCACCTCTGATAATGCTTCCGTTACTTTGGACAACGCGTTGCCCGCGGCTAATGCTGGCGGTGACCGCGTTATAAGCTGTCAAAATACTCAGGTAACTTTAAATGGAACAGGTTCCGAACAAGGAAGCGCTATTCGGTATCGCTGGACTACTTCCGATGGAAACATCGTCAGTGGAGCCTCTAGTGGTCAAGCCTTGGTAGATGCCGCAGGTAATTACTTGCTTACTGTGACCAACACGACATCCGGTTGTTCACAGTCCGATCAGGTAGTTGTTACAGGCGATGCCATCGCCCCCCAAGCTAATGCCGGATCTAATAGGATTTTAAGTTGTGATGCTCCCACGACCGTACTAGGAGGGACCACCACACAAAATTCAGGGGCTACAAACTTGGACTTTCAATGGAGCACCACCAATGGTAACATCGTATCGGATGGAGATGGCCCACAACCGACTGTAGATCAAGCCGGAACATATACATTAACAGTAACCAATACAGTTAACAATTGTAGTACCCAGGATCAAGTAGTGGTTTCAGGAAGTGCCATACCGCCTACTGTCGATGCCGGAGAGGATGTAATTGTGACACTAGGTGAAAGTGTACAATTAAATGCGAGTAGTAATGAGGACGTAACTTACCAATGGAGCCCAGCCGATTTAATGGACAATCCAAACAGTGCAAACCCCATAGCAACCCCAAATCAAACGACCGTACTTAAAGTCACTGTTACGGATGGTAACAATTGTGTTTCTGAAGATGAAATTACTTTGATTGTTCCCGTAGTAGAAGACTTAAAAGTGCCTAATAGCTTTAGCCCTAATGGGGATGGAGTTAATGATACTTGGAATGTTCCGGGCATAGAATATTTAGGCCCCTATACCTTGGAGGTGTTTAACCGATTGGGCAACCAAGTGCACCGTGGAACCTCAAACTGGGACGGTAATTATAAAGGAGAAATTTTACCAACGGGTACGTATTTCTATATTTTTAAATTTAGTGATCAAGGGTCATTAGCGGGTCACATAAACATAATCAAATAGCAGGTGAAAAAATTACTTTTATTATTCGGAGCCACATGGATTATGCTGCAGTTGGGAGCACAGAATCGACCACAGTTTAGCCTGTATAATATGAATACGTTCTTGATTAATCCCGCAATAACGGGAGCAGAGGAGTTTGGTGACCTCAGGGTTGGATACCGCAACCAATGGCAGGGGTTGAGTGGTGCGCCTGAAACGTATTATGTGTCTTTTCACACGCCTTTAGGAACTAGCGTTTTAAAATCAAGAAAAAGAGCCGCGGGATATAAACTAGATCCTTTTGCAAAAGCAGCTACCAATAGACCAGCAACTGTTGCTCATCATGGTCTCGGTGGTCTGGTACTTTCGGACAATATTGGACCTTTCAAACAGGTACAATTTAATCTTTCATACGCCTATCATATAAGCCTAACCGAGGAAATAGCGTTATCTGCTGGCGGTTCTGTAGGGTTTGCTCAAAGCAGTATAGATTATGACGAGGTCATCTTTGAGAATGACCAAGACAATGTTTTAGGCCAAGGGGTAGAACGGGACCTAGGACTTGACGGAGCCATAGGCCTGTGGTTGTATTCGCAAAAGTTCTATTTGGGAGTTTCTGGTATGAAAAAATTCAGCGAAGGATTTGAGGTGAATAACACTGAATTTTCCAGTGATACCGAATTGTATCTTCTAGTAAGTGGTGGATACAAGTTCGAAATCAATCAGAATTTCTCTATTATGCCAAATGTGCTAATAAAATACCCCAATGATGCACCTGTCTCTTTTGACGCAGGAGTCATAGGAGCCTATCGGGACCGTCTTTGGTTAGGAGCAAGTTACCGCAACGACCGCTCCGTATTGGCACTGGCCCGTTTTGGAGTAAATGATATGCTTGATGTCGGCTATTCCTATGATTTTTCTACTAATGATATCAGTGATTACGGCACAGGAAGTCATGAAATCGTGCTAGGATTAAAATTAAAAAACAAAAACACGGTTCATAGTGGCTCCCGGTTTTTTTAAGGGACACCCTAGTAATTTAATAACTTCAA
The DNA here is from genome assembly GCA_029262935.1 of Cytophagales bacterium. Lineage (GTDB taxonomy): Bacteria > Bacteroidota > Bacteroidia > Cytophagales > Cyclobacteriaceae > JAJCYK01. Next base: position 9,328 of record JAJCYK010000494.1, read on the forward strand.
CTTCTCATTGGATAAACAAAAACACCTGGTATTCGTTTACCTTTGTCCATACTCGTTTACCAAGAGAGTATTTAGTTCTAATATTAAACACATAACTATAACTATGAAGACCATAAGACTAGGAGATGAAGCTCCGAATTTCACTGCACAGACCACCGTTGGAGAAATCGATTTTCACCAATGGCTTGGTGATAGTTGGGGTGTATTGTTTTCCCATCCTGCCGACTATACGCCAGTGTGTACTACAGAATTAGGGGCTACCTCAAAATTGCAATCCGAATTCGAAAAGAGAAATGTCAAGGTACTGGCGGTAAGTGTGGATGATTTGGATTCGCACCACGGATGGATAAAAGATATTAATGAAACCCAAAACACCAATGTGCAATTTCCATTAATTGCCGATGAAGATCGTAATGTAGCTACCTTATATGATATGATCCATCCCAATGCCGATAATAAAATGACCGTTCGGTCAGTGTTTGTTATTGGGCCGGATAAGAAAGTAAAATTAACTCTTACCTATCCCGCATCTACTGGAAGAAATTTTGATGAAATTTTAAGAGTAATCGATTCATTACAACTTACAGCCTATCATAAAGTGGCAACTCCTGTAAATTGGAATCAAGGAGATGACTGCGTGATACTCCCTTCCATTACTAATGAAATGGCAGCCACCGAATTCCCCAAGGGGTTTACGGAAGTGAAGCCGTATTTGAGGATGACTCCTCAGCCCAATAGGTAATATCCATAAGAAATTAAGCCATCCCGTTAGGGTGGCTTTTTTGTTTTACACCTGTCTGAAACCTAATAAGTACTACTAGCGGTTGCGTATTTCCCAGGAACCTATCTGAGCCCAGCAATACCATAACCTTGCGGACCTTATTTACTTGAGTAATGGATTCAAACCGGTCAAACCGAATGTTTAGTCCACCAAAAATGGAGTGGGTGCATCCAAGCAATTGAATACCTCCCGATAGAATTCTGGATGCGACTGCCAAGTTTGACCTGTGACAATTCTGCCATCAACTACGGCTTCTTGGTCCCCAATATAAGTGCCGCCACAAGCCTCTACTTCAAACTTGACGTGCTCATAGCAAGTGATGTTCTTATTTTCAACCAGACCAGCGGTGACTAATATTTGTATCCCATGACAAATGGCAAAGATGTATTTTCCCTCTTTATGGAAGTGATGGGCCATTTCTATAACCCGTTGGTCATTTCGCAAATATTCTGGCGCTCTACCACCTATAAACAAAACCGCGTCGTAATTTTCACTTACTACTTCATCAAATCCTACATCGGACGCCATGATATAACCAGGCTTTTCTATATAAGTGTCCCATCCAGGTTCAAAATCATGAATGACTAGGTTTAATCGTTTTACCTGAGGTGCGGCGATTGTAGGCAGGTGTCCAGCTTCAATAAACCTTTGCTTAGCGTATAGTACTTCAAAACTTTCTCCCGCGTCCCCCGTAATAATCAGTATTTTTTTTGCGTACGCCATTTTAATTAATAGTGAATTTTGATGAGTAAACTATAATTTATATAATATTTTACGTGAAATGTATGAATTGAATAAACTTTGAGGCTAATACAGCATAATATTCTTCGCTATGAGAAATGTAACCCTATTCCTGTTGTTGTTGATCGCAACTAATTGTAACAAAAAACCAGCAACTGTTCCGCCTGAAACGGCAACAGCCCCACCCAATATTGTATATATCTTGGCAGATGACCTTGGGTATGGTGAATTAGGTGTTTATGGTCAAACCAAAATTAAAACCCCCAATATCGATGCACTGGCTCAAGGTGGAATGATTTTTAGCCAACACTACAGCGGCTCTCCCGTATGCGCACCTTCTCGCTATATGTTATTAATGGGTAAACATCCAGGGCATGCAAGAATAAGATCCAATGACGAATGGGGAGATAGGGGAGATGTTTGGGATTATGCTAAAGCAGTGGCGGATCCGGGATTAGAGGGGCAACGACCTATTCTTACTACTAGCTATACATTAGGTGAAATGCTACAAAGTTCCGGATATACGACAGGATTGATAGGCAAGTGGGGATTGGGTGCACCTCTGTCTGATGGCATCCCCACTAAAAACGGATTTGATTTTTTCTACGGTTACAATTGCCAGAGACAGGCTCATCAACTTTATCCCAAGCACCTTTGGAAGAATGAAGATAAAGTAATATTAAACAATCCAGTGGTGGCGCCGCACGAAGATATTGAATTTGCAGCTGGTGCCGATACTCTAGATTTAGCCAGTTATGCGCAATGGCAACAGGAGGATTATGCGCCAGCAATGATGCAAGCAGAAGTGTTAGGTTTTATAGAGGAGAATCAAAAGGATCCATTTTTTCTTTACTATGCTTCACCCATACCACATTTGCCGCTCCAGGTACCGCAGGAGTATGTAGATCCCTATTTACAGTCCTTTGGAGATGAAGCCCCTTACACGGGATCGAAAGGATACTTTCCCAGCAGGTACCCCCGAGCCACCTATGCGGGCATGATTACTTATTTAGATGCTCAGGTGGGAGAGATTGTAGAGAAACTAAAATCTTTGGGTCTATATGAAAATACTTTGATTATTGTTACCAGTGACAACGGCCCCAGTTATACCGGAGGTGTTGACGCCGACTACTTTAATAGTGCTGGGCCGTTCAGCAACGCGTACGGTCGTACCAAAGGATTTACCTATGAAGGAGGGATTCGTGTGCCTATGATCGCTAGTTGGCCTGGAAATATCCCCCCAAACAGCAGGACAGATCATATTTCTGCATTTTGGGACGTCATGCCAACCTTGGCTGAGTTAATCGGCACGGAGATAACTACTGATATTGATGGTATCAGCTTTTTGCCAACATTATTAAACTCCGGGGACCAAAAGCAACACGATTATCTTTATTGGGAATTTTCTGGGTACCAAGGGCAACAGGCCATACGAATGGGGAAATGGAAAGCCATTCGTAAAAATATCCTGGAAGGTAATATGGGTATTGAGCTTTATGATTTGGAAACAGATATAGCTGAAAAACAGGATATTGCTGCAGATAATCCTGAATTAGTAAGCCAAATGGCCGCCATAATGAAAGAGGAACATCAACCTGCGGAAATAGAACGCTTTAAAATGCCTGCTTTGGGAGATTAAAGCAAGGGCAGCTCAAAAGCTGCCCTTGAAGAATGTTTTTAGCGTACCGGGTATCTGATGATGGTCTTGAGCTTTTCTTCTGCCGTTCGCATGGGATCGGTTAGGTATATTTCATGGTGGTAACCATTTACCTCTAAGCCTTTGGAAGATAAATAACTGAATACCTTGGCAATGGAAGGGGCTTCTGCATCGTAGCTTCCCAAGTGAAGAATTTGGACAGATTTACCTTCATTTATCTTTTCATACCGGATCTCCGCTATTCTTAATATTTTGCTTTCTTCAAGTTTAGCCTTTTGAATAGCTGACACGTGTCCTGCTTTTACGTAGTCAGGCATAGGAATGAGTATTTTCCAGTGCCAATTTTCCCTTGGAGTTTGATCAAAAGGTAAATCTCCTTCTACCCACCACTGTGCTTCCATTTTGGGTACCACAAAGTCTTGATTCTGAGTTTTATAGTAGAACTTTACACTGTAGGCTATTTTGTAAATTGCTTCAATGGCTTGTGTAAATAAGGCATCTTCCGGAGCTGATACACCTGAGATCGTCAAATACCAATAGGCCTTTACCTCTACCTCTTGTGGCGATGGAGTGGCGAGATAATATGATTTATCCGCTTTTGTTAAATCCAATTTTGAGGCCTCTTGGCCCTGACTGTTTATTGTAGACATAATGATGAAAATTAAAATTGAAAGAGTTCTCATGATTCTTTTTGTTCAAAGAACCAAGGAGGAGGTGACAACCCTATGTCAGTAGATAAAAAAAGTTTTTAATTTTCTTGAAAGACTCTCACATAATCTACAATAAAATATGCCGGAAAAAGGGCATTGGTTGGTGCCTGAGGCCAAGAGCCTCCTACGGATAAATTCATAATCAAGTAGAAAGTATCGTTGAAGGGATAAGGTTCTCCAGATGTCTCATCCGGAGTTATTGAATGGTAAACCTCATCGTTAATCAGCCAAGTGATTTTGTCTTCCTCCCAAACTATGGAGAATACATAAAAAGTTTCGTTAAAATCTGCTCCACTGGTTACAAAAGACTGTTGATTAAAACGATGGGTATCGGAATCCCGGCCATAATGAGCCGTTCCGTAGCTGGTTGAGGGGGCTTCTCCCAGGTATTCTACGATATCAATTTCCCCGCCGGCAGGCCACCAATCCCCTGGTTCTGTAATGCTATATTCGGTGTTAAGCATCCAGATACCTGCCCAAGTTCCAACTCCGCTGGGCATGCTAGCCCGGACATCAATACGGCCATATATAAACTCTTGCAAATCCTTAGTAATGAGCCTGGCCGAAGAGTAGTCTTTGCCTGAAGATAGCTCTTTTATAGCCTCGATAATTAGATTTCCATCCACCAGGTAGCTATTTTCAGGAGTATCCGTAAAGTTCTGAAGCTGCTCGCTGCCCCAGCCACAAAGGTTAGGGCAACCGTCGCCGGTGTCGTAACGCCAGTGGCTTGCATCAATTTCATTGCCAGTGAATTCATCGTTCCACAACATGCTAAACCCAGCGTATTGTTCAGGGGTGGTGTAACCACCTGTTGGTATCACCAATTCTCCCGGGGTAGCGGGCTGTGGAGGTGCGGGAGGTTGAGGTGTAGTATCTTCTACTGTTGATTCACATTGAAAAAGTAAAAGAAATCCAATTAAAAGAAAAGCAAATTTGAAAAGGGGATGGGCATTTTTGATTGGGTATACTGAAATCATTCGTGAGCTAATATTAACTTAATCCAAAGATTCAATTATGAAAACGGTGCTTTCTTCAAAATAAACTAAAATTTCATCAAAAAGAAGGATTTTGAGCTCATTGGTAGTGTTTATATAGGCGCTTAGCCAGTTGCTTTAATTTCTTTGATAATGTCTCAGGCTGGACCACGGTCACCTCATCAATAAATTGCATCAGCCAATGGGCAAAACTAATCAGATCCGAGGTCATAAATTTCATAAGTTCAAAAGACCCAGATTTTTCACTTTCCGTATAACCCATAAAGTAACGCTGTTCCACTACGTACCGAGCTGCTGTAGTGGAAAATTGAATGTGCACCTCCTGTAGGTCAGAGGTATTAATCATGGTGTCCAAATAGCTTTGATATTCTGGAAGATCCTTGGAATTGAATTCTTCAGATGTAATTTTTAGTTTCATAATCCGGTCAGATCTGAAATCACGCAGTCCTTCTCGCAGTTTGCAGTAGCCGATTAAGTGCCAATGTCTAGAATAGAAACACAAACTTAGTGGTTGAACATCTCGATTAGTAAACTGATCGCTGTTTTGGGAATAATAGTCAAAGTTAATGACCTTTTTTTGAGCTAGTGCCGACTGAATATCGCTAAGAAAATGATCCGGAAAAGAAGCACTACCCACCTGCTCCGCCAGATGCAGGACTTCAATGTTGTTTTCAATACTTTCCATGTACTCCTTTTCATCCAGCCTTAGGGCTGATCTGATTTTATAAAGAGCGTCTGTCAGGTGTTTTTTTATGGACTTATCAGTTTGCCTCTCTGCAAGTTTGGCAGCCATTAGCAAGGCCCCTGCTTCTTCTTTGGAAAAGGATACCGGTGGTAAGCTATAACCCTCCAAAATGTAGTACCCCAATCCGGCTTCTGCACCTAGTGGAACCCCTGCGGACTCTAAGGCCTTAAGGTCACGGTAAACAGTACGCAAACTGATTTCAAATCGGTCGGCAATTTCCTGGGCCTTAATGACCTTTTTACTTTGCAAATGTATCAGAATGGCACTTAGTCTATCAATTCTATTCATATCGTGATCGCAGATATTACATTTTGCTAAATGTTATGGTAGGCCTCAATTTACCAAGCACCACAGTCGTTAACGAATTCTTTTAAAACTAACCCAATATGGGGTGCCAATTATGCAATTACTTCACGCATAATGGGTTATGGGATTCCAAAGCTTTTCTTGTTAAATTTATTAATACCCTTTAACCAAACTTAACCAAATGGCTAAACTCTACAAATCTATATTACTTCCCTTTCTTTTTTTAGTTGTTTTTTCTTGTAGTGAGGATGATCCTCTACCGATGCCGGTGGTGAATTTCTTCTTAGATCCTGAAGTAGCTGAAGTGGGAATTCCGGTGATGTTTGATAACGTAACGGTCAATGCAGCACGCTATGAATGGGATTTTGGTGGTATTGCCACCAGCACGGAAACATCACCGTCTGTGACTTTTAGTGACCCGGGTACTGTAACAGTCACCTTAAGGGCGTTTACCGAAGATGAACAAATGGTGGAAATTACCAGGGACATAGCTGTTTTAGAACGGGTATTAACTGGGTACATCGTAAATGTCTTCCCCCTCACCAATGGTGATGATCCATGGGATGTTGGAGTTCCTGCAGGTGAGGAATTTGCTGATATCATCATTCAGTTGCTTCCTGAAGATGTAAGCAATGACGATGGTGTCGTGGATGGAATCTTCGGAGATGTTAGTCAAGGACCCTTTGGAATTGCCGTAGACCCATTACTCAATAAAGTGGTGCTTTCAGATGAAGATTGGAATTTTGTACTATTCGACTTTGATGGGGACGATCCGGCGGATCTGCAACCGGAGGATGTAGAAACCATGATAGGTGCGGTGTTCAACCCACTGCAACTACCCACGTTTAAAAATGACGCAGGCGACGCTGGATTTATCTCGATTTTATTGGTGGATAATGATGGAAATGTTCTGGATGTAGACTTAACCTTCGAGTTGCAATAAGATCTATCAACATCTTTTAGAAACCTCAAGTAAAAGTCGTCTTATGAAAATTAAAGGTAAAGTCCCCCAGATATTTCTGGGGGTGTTGCAGGTTGTCCTTTGTGTTTTTTTGGTCCAACCTGTCAGTGGACAAACAACCCGTACCGTTAGCGGTACCGTGGTAGATGATAACAATGAACCGTTACCTGGGGTAACCATAAACATTGAAAACACCACGGCAGGTGTAGTCACAGATATCTCTGGTAATTTCACCTTAGAGGCCACCGATGGACAAGTTTTGTTGTTTAAGATGGTTGGAATGGAAACCGTTCGAAAATCCGTTTCAAGTAACCAATCCTGGGATATTCTATTAAAGCAATCCACCTCATTATTAGATGAAATTATCGTTACAGGGTTCCAGGAAGTTGATCGTAAACTTTTTACCGGCAGCTCCGAAAATGTAAAAATGTCGGAAATTAAAATCAACGGATTGGCAGATGCCAGTAGAGCATTGGAAGGAAGAGTAGCAGGAGTTAGTGTCGATAATGTCTCAGGAACTTTTGGTACCACCCCCAAGATTCGAATACGTGGAAATGCCTCTATCAACGGAAACAACCAACCTCTTTTTGTGGTGGATGGGGTTATTCTAGAGGACTTAGCCAATGTAAATACCGATGACCTTATTTCTGGTAATGCCAGCACTTTGATTAGCTCGTCAATTGCCAACCTTAATCCTGATGATATTGAATCTTTCCAGATTTTGAAAGACGCCTCTGCCACAGCGATTTATGGGGCGCGAGCGGCCAATGGAGTTATTGTTATTACCACCAAGCGTGGTCGTAGTGGCAAATTGCAAGTGAGCTATTCTGGAAACTATTCCGCCAAGCTTCGACCCACTTACAATGATTTCAATTTACTAAATAGTGCTGAGGAAATGTCGGTATATCGTGAATTGGTAGATAAGGGACTCATTGATATAAGTACTTCGGTAAGGGCCCAAAACTATGGGGCAATGGGTAAAATGTTTGCATTAATTGCCGCTCACGAATTGCCATGGGGTCCAGGTGGTGGGTTAAACGAGGAGTTCCTAAATCAATATGAAAACGCCAATACCGATTGGTTTGATGTCCTCTTTAGAGATGTTGGCCTACAGCAACAACATTCTTTAAGTTTCACCACTGGTACGGAAAAGTCCAACAACTATTACTCCATTAGCTATTTGAATGATCAAGGGCAGACCATTGCCGATCGGGTACAAAGATTTACGGGTACTGCCCGCAACACCTATTTTCTTTCCGATGAATTTACCTTCGGTTTGAAACTTACTGCTAGCTACCGGGACCAAACAGTCCCAGGAACGCGAAACAGGGAGTTTGACCCAATTACTGGTCGGTTTAGCAGGGATTTTGACATCAACCCTTTTAGTTACGCACTTAATACCGCCCGATCGATAAGACCCTATGATGAGAATGGAGATTTGGAGTACTTTCGCAGGAATTTTGCGGAGTTCAATATTCTCGACGAGTTGGATTTGAATTTTATTGATATAGAAGTGGTTGATATTTCTGCACAAACAGATTTTGAAATCCGGCCTA
>JAJCYK010000495.1 GCA_029262935.1 Cytophagales bacterium
AACTCTAAGTCACTGAAACGGTAAGCTCCCCGTCCCCAAATTAAGGAACGTCCTCCCGTTTGATATCCTCTAAACCATCTAAAGGGTTTGTCTTCTGGATACAGATAGGGGTGTTCTTTATCATTCACAAAAAAATGCTTGCTGGCAGCATCAAAATTATATTTATGACTTTGAATATGATACTGCTCTTTTTCCTGCTTAGTAAGGTGTCCTCGGTGTGGATAATCCCAGGGAGCTTTCGAAGTAGTGGAATAGTCTTCCACATGTCGTACCTCTCTTCCACGCTCCAACACGAGAGTTGATAGTCCTTTCTCTGTTAATTCTTTGGCCGCCCATCCTCCGGTAATTCCAGACCCTACTATAATGGCATCATAGGTGTTTGCTTTCATCAGTCCACTTACATGTTATTTCCCACACTTATTTTATCTGATTTGTTTAATAGAATGTCGCCCTGATACGGACCTGGAATAGGAATATAATGGAGATTTTGTTTAGCTCCTTGCTCCGATGTAAAATAAGCCGTACAGGTAAGCTGCTTAAAAGTGTAGTAAAAAGGAACAGATTCCTCATATGCTTTACTCATCACTTCACGATCCAGAGGTTCTAAATAACTAGTTTGCTGCTGTTGATCCAGTTCCTCAAACCCATAACCTGTAGCGGTTCTACAAAGGTTGTTGAATTCCTCCAATCCTTGCAAAAACTGCTGTACTTCTTCATTTGTAAAAACATCTTGGAGTAACACATCCATAAATAAGGAAACACTAACGTCCGAAGCGCTTGGTGTAGCGGTCCGAGGTATGATGGTATCGGCAATATCTCTTACCAGGTGTTCTTGCTCATCATCAAATACTAGAAGTGTAGCATGGCGTGGACCTTGTTGGCAATTTTGTAGAGCTGTCAAAACGGCAGGAGCACAAATTGTTGCTTTTAACATCCAGGAAGTTTTCTTCAAAGCCTCTCGTCTTTTCATAGGCAAGAATTGATGATGTTTGTTTACTGAGCCATACTAAGCTACAAAAAATATTGAGTATCTTATTTCAAGGACTATTTAGAAAGAACTAGCTTTAATATCAGCCCTCGTCAATGATTGAAATTAGAAAAGTTACAGAAGATGATGTAACCGTATTATACGATTTAATTATGGCAATTGCCGTACATCACCAGCAACAACAGTATGTTTTAACCTGTCCTGAAGAGCTTTTAGCCGCAGGATTTGTAAAGTCGCCTAAATATGGGGCGCACTTAGCTGAATATGAGGGTACTACAGCTGGATTCATATCCTACACGCATGACTACTCTATATGGCTAGGTGCCGATTATTTACGTATAGATGATCTATACGTTTTGGATGAATTTCGAGGAAATAAAATTGGTGAAGCATTAATGAATCACGTAGCGGAATCATGTAAGGCTCAAGGCATCGATAAAATCAAATGGGAAGTTCAATCAGATAACTTGCAGGCGATCCGTTTTTATCAAAGATTAGGGGCAGAGCTAAACTCAAAGGGCGTATTTACATGGATTTTAAATGATCTATAATTGATTATCAGTAACTAAGGCAGCCATTGCTAGGTTATATTGTAGCCCCTCTATTGGACATGACCCGTTGGCTTTTCCCAAAAATTCTTAACCCTCTATGGTGCAACTACTTGTATAAAAAGGAGTCTTTGGAGTATAATCATACTTGCCATGCTGCTGAACTATCTAAAAATCTCCCTGCGCAAATCGTGGAAAAGCAAAACCCATTCACTCATCAAACTTATAAGTCTCACTACTGGAATCGTAACCCTGTGTTACATTTCCTTTTATGTACACGAGGAAGTAAGTTACGATAAATTCCATACTCAAAGTGCCAATATTTACCGGCTCAATACTACGATCAACACACCTACTGGGACGCTTGATTTAGCGTTAACCGCTACCCCAGTAGCGGAGTACTTAGCTGGAGTGGCTCCTGAAATTGAAGAATTTGTCCGTATCAATAAAGAATATGGCAGTCACGCGATTCGATTTCAAAACAATCTTTTTTCAGAAAGTGAAAACATCTACTATGCCGATGACAATTTTTTCGAAGTATTCGATTTTGAATTGTTGAAAGGCGATAAGCTTTCGGCACTTCAAGGTCCAGACAAGATTATTATAAGTAGGAAAATGGCCATCAAATACTTTGGGTCCCTAGAGGTTGTTGATAAGACACTACTCTATGACGGAGATGAATTCAAAGTAACTGGAGTCTTGGAGGACATCCCCGTGTACAGTCAGTTGCAGTTTGAATTTTTAATTTCCATGGATACTTTCCTGAAAAGCAGGCCAAACGCCAATGAGAACTGGACCTGGCTACCCATGAATTCTTATATCCTTCTTACTTCCCCTAAAGCCGTTACTTCACTGCAGGAAAAAGTGCAGTCCATTCCCCATTATACCGCCAAAAATACTCCTGACGAAGAATATGTGCTATCCATTGAATCATTTAAAGGGCTCCATTTTAGCAGCCCCAAACTAGGTGAATTGGGGTTAAAAGGGAGTCTTTCCAATGTTTATATTCTGCTAACTATAGGTATCATGATTCTGCTGTTGGCGGTATCCAATTACATAAACTTAAGCGTGGCCCAAACTTCTATCCAAGGAAAAGAAGTATCAGTAAAGAAAACTCTAGGAGCATCAGGAACACAAATTTTTAAACAATTTTTTGTCGATTCAATATTGTATTCAGTTTTGGCAATACTACTCTCTGTGATCGTTCTAATACTTACCCTATCGGGCGTCGAGCGGTTTATAGGACACTCCTTCGATTTATCTATTCTGTTCAGTTACAAAGCAGCAATCCTAGCCTTAGCCTTTCCCATAATACTTGCGGCGCTGAATGGACTATATCCTGCGCTTCAGTTTTCCAACATATCTCCTATTCTTACGCAAAAAACTCAAAAGATTCCCCAGAGGTCCAAGTTAGACTTTAGGACGGCATTGCTTATGTTCCAATTCACCATTACCAGTGCTTTGATTATTGGGGCATTTATTATATACAACCAGCTGTCGTTTCTACAGAATAAAGATCTTGGGATAACCACAGATCAAATCTTAGTAATCGACTTCGGACCGAATAGTGAGATTGGCAATTCTTTTGAGTCACTCAAAGCGGAGTTTGGGACTATTAGCGGCGTAAATAGTGTGTCATTCAGTTCCCACATACCTGGCCAGATACCTAACGGGGTCACGACTAAGATTGTAGATGGTACAGGGCAAACACGTAGCGGTGAAATTAACTTAACATTGATTGACTACGACTTTATTCCCGATTATGGGTTATCCTTAGTGGCCGGTCGCTCTTTCTCTGCAGATAGAAGAGTCGCGGATGACACCTCAGCTTTAATTCTCAATGAAGCCGCAGTCAAAGCATACGGCTTTACTAATCCAGAGGACATAATTGGTGCATCTTATGAACAATGGGGAGGAAATGGGACCGTAATTGGAGTGGTAAAAGATTTCAACTATCTGTCTTTACACAACGATGTCGGACTGCTGTCTCTCAAAATGTGGTCAGATCAATTTCAGAAAATGAGTATGAAGATAACTCCTGAAAGTCTAGAAGGCACTTTAAAATCTTTGCAATCCAAGTGGGAATCATTGTATCCCAACATTCCCTTTAACTATTATTTCGTTGCAGATAACTTTGGTACTCAATATGCCAAGGACCGACAGTTTGCTGATTTCATATTAATATTTACCTTGATCTCCGCTACCATTGGGATTTTAGGTTTGATTGCTTTTGCTACATTTTGGTGTGAAAGAAGAAAAAAAGAAATATCCATCAGGAAAGTACTAGGAGCCGCACCCATTGAACTTATTTGGAAATTTTACAAAGAATTCAGCACCCCGGTCCTCGTTAGTTTTATCGTGGCAACCCCAATCGCGCTCTATTTAGGCAATCAGTGGTTACAGAAGTTCGCCTACCAGTTTAACCTCAGTTGGACGCTATTAATACTGCCCTTATCGATCGTAATGCTAATCATAGGGTTATCTGTGGGTTTTCAATCCTTAAAAGTAGTGTTAACCAATCCGCTAATCAATTTGAAGGAAGAATAAGGGTTATCTAGTACTTATTTTTAACTCATAAAAGCTAGTGGAAAATCCACCATTGCATGAAGCATAACGGCCGCCAGGATGGAACCATCTTTTTCTCGAATGAAGCCTAGCGTCAATCCAAAAATAAATGTCCAAAGGGCCCAAGGCCAGGTAGACGGAACGGAAACCAAAGCATGTGACAAGCCAAACACAACCGATGTAAGTAATAACCCCCATCCAAAGGAGACCTCTCCCAGCTTAAATGATTTGCCAAAATACCGGTTAACGGAAGACTGGAAATACCCCCTAAAAAATAGCTCTTCGCCTAGTGCCACAATAAAGAGATAATACAACAGTTTCGAAGCAAAAGGAAAAAAATCATAACTCAAATGAGCTAATAGCAGGGTTATTATGCTGAGTGACACCACCAAGAGGATATTCCGGTTTGGCACATGAATGGCACTCCTTGACGGTAGTTTTTCCGTGGTTCTTGGAATAAAATACAAAACCAATAAAAAGGCACCGCTCAAGGCTATTGAACCAGGCCAATCTTCAAAATTCCACCCCACAAGTGCAATTAATAAAAAAGTGATGCAAGCTGGTCCTGCTAGCGAAAAGGCTTTTAATGCGAGTTTGAATGAATCAGTCTCTTTTGGAAAGTAGATCCCGAAATCGCTTTTTTTTTATACAAAATATGGATAAGCACCAAAGGAAGTAAAATAGTAAAGATCACTTTTGCCAGGTACCTTACCACCACCTCATCCTTTGGGGTAAAGTCATAGGGAATATGCTTCACATTCCAAAACGCCCATAGCATCCCCATCCACACCAATATGGGAAGAACAAGATTCTTTACTACCAGCTTTAATTGATATGGATCTGCACTAGTATCATTCCTCTTTATGTTAAAAATCATAGGCTAACTTGCTGGTGTTGGTTTTAAATGTAGTGATTTCTTATGACTACTAATATGTCGGCTAAAGCAATTTGTCCAACCTAGTCTGCTCTAAAGAAATAAAGTCAAATTAACCGTGAATAACAGCTGCTTCAATTTTTGCTAAAATCTACAATAGTGTTTACAATTTGTTCTGCTAGAAGTATTTGGTTTTCCTCTTTGTTAAGAAATTTCAAGTCCTCGACGTTAGATAAAAACCCTAAGTTTAGCAATACCGCTGGGCAGCCCGAATCTCTTAATACGAAAAAGTTGCCTTTCTTTATTAAGGTTTCAGTGTTTGCTCCAATCCTTAGGTTTTTGGCAAATTTGGAACTATAGCCACTTGATATTTGGCTTTGAGTATTTTCATCAAAATAATATACTTCTAGCCCCCTTTGCAGCGGGTTTTCATGATTATTAATATGCAAGGAAACGAACAAATCCGCTTTATGGACTTTAGCCAAATTCGCTCGATCTGCCAAGCCTACCTGCTTATCCAAGCTTCTTGTATAAATAAACTCGATGGATGTCTCCTTGCTTACCTCCTTAATGGCATTCGCAATTGATAAAACGATGTCTTTCTCCAAATATTGATGATTTAGGTCTGTGGCACCTGGGTCCTCTCCTCCATGAGCGGCATCAATTATAACCGTGAATTTAGAGGAATCAGCATCAACATTCCCTCTAAGCCCTGTATCCGTAAATGAAAATGCAATTAATGCAACTGCCAGGAACGAAAGGGAAACCAATAGTTTTTGTCCAAAAATAAGTTTTGAAGATTTTTTACTTGTCATCATAATAATTCTGTTTTTAATTAAAGAATAATTAAACCCACTAACAGGAAGCGGTTGTTTAGTTTGATTCAAAAATTTGAGCAATTTGCCACTATAAGATTCACATGAAGATCCATGATTTAGCACATGATTATCCGCATAATACTCATGATTGGCTTTGACTAAGTAGCGATAGCACCACAGCAGAGGGTTGAACCAATAAAAGATTAGTACAAGCTCTATAAATAAGATATCCAAAGTATGAAGATGTCTGGCATGAGCCCCTTCATGACTTACTATGTCAGCATCTATTCGTTGGTTTATATAGTCATCTTTATTTAAAAATATATCTTTCCCAAAACAGAATGGGTTGGTTTTTTCAGATATCAGAACTAATCGTTGCGTGCCCCAGCTATGTACTTCTGATTTAGCTCTTAGCGTTAGCAAAAGCCGAATATTGTTAAAGTATCGGACAGCCATAATCAAGACACTCATCAGATACATCATCTTAGCTAGGTTATACTCCAGTTGATAATCATTCAGCTGGACATTCTCCACAGCTAAAGCCAAATTCGACTGTTTTAAGTTGATTATTCCATCATTTACAAAATTAAGGTGGCTATTATCTGGATGGGCCATCGATTCTGGAATCGATAAGTTTAGCACCGGTGTGATTAAAGAAAATACCACTGCAAAAAGCAGATAAAACCTGTTGAACAGTAACCATTTATCTCTTCTGAAAAGAAAATAATAACTCACCAATAGAACAAATAGGTAAAGATTTGATTTCAAGATATATACCAGCATTATTTCTTTTTTTCCTTGATTTGTTCATCAATAAGTTTCTTGAGCTCTTCAAGTTGCTCTATAGATAAGTCCGACTTCGAAGTAAAGTACGATGCAAATTGTGCGGTAGAGTTGTTGAAAAAATTACTGATCATCTGATTCAAATGATGTTGAAAGTAGTCTGACTTTTTAATTTTTGGAAAATACTCTCTGACCTTACCCCTTTGTATGAAACCAATGTGACCTTTTTCCACCATACGGGTGAGAATAGTGGCAATTGTAGTATAAGCAGGTTTAGGATGAGGGAACTCGTCTACAAGATCCTTCATATACCCTTTCTCAATTTTCCACAAATGTTTGATCAATTGTTCCTCGGTTTTTGTGAAATTTTGCATTACTAAGTATGTGGCTTATGTACTACAAATGTAGTAATATAATTCATACCCCAAAACCATCTGCACTTTATTTGATTAAAATCATGCCACAAGCACATGTACCACTCGTCTAAACCCACCCCCTTACATTACAAAAAGGGACCCTTCCCAAAGGCTCCGGCTCAAGAATCTTGTGTTGGAACCTTCGTTGCTAAAAGGCCAGTGAGGCCGTGTGTCAATACGGATTTAATATTTAAATAACTCGTGTCTTTCTTAACCATTAAACTTTTGCATAAAACATTCGTAAATTATGTTGAAAAATAAAACTAATTATTTTGCTTTTTGTTAAACTAGTAGCTACTTACCAGTTCATTGAGCTTAACTTATACTATTCGAACGATCTCCACATACATCGTTGTAGGTATGATGCTAGTATTCATAGCAAACCTTACTGTGCCATCCTGGGTAGCAGGAGATACGCTGTCAATAGTTGCTGAATGGCAAAATAGCGCGGACGCAGAAGGTGAATCAGAAGGTAAAAAGGGCGAAAGTGAAAAGGACGACAAAGTGCAACCAACAAATGACTTCCAGATTTTTGCCAGTAACACCCTTCATTCCGGGCAATCCCAATATTTACCGGAGGACTATAATCATTACCCTGAAATGGTCTCCCCTCCCCCTCAGTATTTCACTTAATGAGTGGGACTAGCACACTATCATTTTATTATATTTCAGCTTAATCCAAAAGCTCCTTCTATCAACAGCGAGGCTTTGGTATCAAAACATAAAATACAATGAAAAACTTTTTCGGTTTTAACTTTACACATTTTAAAGGTGATCTGTTCGGGGGTATTACCGCGGGAATAGTCGCCTTACCCTTAGCCCTGGCTTTCGGGTTACAATCAGGGCTTGGTGCTGCGGCCGGACTTTATGGCGCCATATTTATCAGTTTTTTTGCAGCCTTGTTCGGGGGCACAAATACTCAAATTTCAGGCCCTACAGCCCCTATGACAGCTATAAGTATGGTGGTTATAGCGGGTATTCTAGCGGTTAACGAAGGGGACATGAGTAGAGCCTTACCCGCTATATTAATGGTCTTTATTTTGGCAGGCCTTATGCAAATAGGATTGGGCGCATTGAAAGTTGGTAGCTATATCCGATACATCCCTTACCCTGTAGTATCGGGGTTTATGACAGGGATTGGAGTGATCATAATTATCACTCAGATACTACCCATAATAGGCTATTATCCAAAAGAAGATCTTGATTATGTAAACCGTTTCAAACCTCAAGCAGAAGAGC
The DNA here is from genome assembly GCA_029262935.1 of Cytophagales bacterium. Classification (GTDB taxonomy): domain Bacteria; phylum Bacteroidota; class Bacteroidia; order Cytophagales; family Cyclobacteriaceae; genus JAJCYK01. The sequence continues at coordinate 8,232 of JAJCYK010000495.1, forward strand.
TGCTTATGGAAAGGATCTTACGTGAGGAAGCAGCTGAAGAGATTTTGGTTTTAGAAGATTTTAAGGAAACTGTACGACGAGCAGGCAATATTACCACCCATGAGATTAAACAAGAGGCGGAGGTACTAGCTGCCAATGAATCGTCCGGGGTCATTGGAGCAATAAGCGTATTTCCTAAAGCTTTTAAGAACATCAATAATATTGATCTGATTCTAGGTCTGGCCACTATTATAATCATTTATGGCTTTAAAAGGATTACCACGGTAGTGCCCAGCAACCTGGTCGCTTTGCTGGTGGTTTCGGGAGTTGCATTTGCCTTCATCCCAGAATATCGAGCTATTGGTGATATACCCAGTGGGTTTCCCGGATTTAAACTGCAAATCATTAAAAGCCTGCAATGGGGGCAAATTTCTCCCTATATTTTTACGGCGGCAACTTTGGCGGCCCTGGGTGCCATTGATTCTTTGCTAACTTCCGTAGTGGCTGATAACATGACCAAAACAAAGCATGACCCCAACAAAGAGTTGGTAGGTCAAGGTATTGGAAATGCCATTGCCGGTTTCTTTGGAGGTATACCAGGTGCCGGAGCTACCATCCGTACCGTAGTTAACATTGAGGCTGGTGGAAAAACCAAACTTTCAGGCATGATCGCTGGGCTTTTAATGTTAGTTATCCTCCTGTCCTTAGGGCCCTTAGCTTCAAAAATACCAGCGGCAGTATTGGCTGGGATCTTAGTTACAGTGGGTATTGGAGTCATGGATTACAAAGGAATAAAACACCTGCGCATTCTAGCCCTTGACGAAGTACTGGTGATGATCATGGTATTGGGGCTTACAGTATTTGTAGGTTTAATTCAGGCAGTAGCAGCAGGTCTAATTTTGTCTTCTATTCTGTTTATGAAAAAGATCTCTGATGTAGTGGAACATCGGGCAAAGACCGCCCCCTTGAGAGATTTTTCACGAGAAATGCCCTGGACGGATGAAGGAAACATTATCGATCGTGTGGGTGATAAAGTCTTTATTAAGCATTTAGATGGGCCTTTGTTTTTTGGGTTTGCATCGCGATTCAAAGACATGTTGCGCGCATTGCCCGAAGTAGAAGTAGTGATTATTCGTATGGATAAAGTACCCTACATTGATCAGTCAGGATTATACGCCATGGAAGATGCCATTATGGATCTTCAGTCCCAGGGAATAAAAGTGGTATTTACAGATGTACATGGCCAGCCATTGGATAACCTGGAGCGCTTTAACCTGATCCCCGGACTGGTGGAGCGAGAATTTTGTTTTGAAGATTTCACTGCCTGTTCAAATTGGTTGGAACACTATCTTAAAGACAAACACCCACATGTCACCACACTAGAGAATTAATGAGGTTTGTATTTGGGTTTAAGAAGGCTTTTCGTTTCTTGATAAGAAATTAATTGGTCACTTATGCGTCTTTTGATATTTCTAATCATAATACCTGCCCAGGTAGTATTAGGACAGGCAAATAACCTTCAGGAAGAAGCTGCGGTATTGAAAACGGTGGAATTGTTTTTCAACAGCATGGCGGCTCATGATACTGCAACTGCTAGACAGGTACTTACTTCCGACGGGCAGTATTACGCCTTGAGAAATGACTCCGATAGTATTTTCCAAAGGATGAGTAGCAATAAGGCTTATCTGGAAAACCTCTCCCAACAAACGGATGTGGTTAAAGAGCGTATGTGGGACCCCACTGTACTTATTCATCAGCAGATCGCCATGGTATGGGCACCCTATGACATCCATGTCAATGGCAAATTTCTCCATTGTGGCGTGGATTGTTTCTCTTTGGTTAAATCCAGTGAAGGTTGGAAAATTGCAAGTGTAATCTTTACCATGGAACCACAAGGCTGTGCACCTAGCCCTTTAGGACCTCCTAAATAGTGCGTGCTTATGCGCCATGTTCCATAAAATTTGAATATATAGTTACCATCGAATTATGCAACCATGAGACTAAAAGGTAGAACCGCTATCATTACCGGAGGGGCCAAAGGAATTGGTGAATCTACTGCGCAATTATTTGCAGAAGAAGGAGCTCATGTGGTGATCTGGGACATTTTAAATCTTGGGGCTGAAGTTAGTACCCGCATCAATATCAGTGGCGGCTCTTGTGAATTTCAACAAGTGGCGGTCAACCACCCGCACGAAGTATTGGAAGCAGTCAATACAATTATCTCCAAGCATGGAAAAATTGACATTCTAATAAATAATGCGGGCATTACCCGCGATCGTAGCATAGTTAAAATGGATCAGTCGGAATGGGCCAGCGTACTGGATGTAAACTTGACCGGTGTGTTTAACTGTGTCAACCAGGTGGTACCTCACATGAAAGAACAAGGTTATGGGCGCATTGTATCTGCCGCGTCTGTGGTAGGGCTGAAAGGAGGGTTCGGTCAATCCAATTATGCAGCCACCAAGGCGGGAGTCATCGGAATGACCAAAACTTGGGCGCTTGAACT
>JAJCYK010000496.1 GCA_029262935.1 Cytophagales bacterium
ACTTTAGTAGCGACTTTGAGGTGACAGTTGACGGGGACGTGGCGGTTGAATCCACAGATATTACAGACAATATTAGCGAGTACGATGTAGCTCCTTTATTGGGAATGGGTTATGAATTTGATAATGGCTTAAACATTAATGTTGGAGGGGACCTCGGCCTATTTACGGTAGATGGCTTTGATCAGCAAAGCACCTACAATCGCAACGTCAGGCTATCTATTGGGTTTAGCTTTTAGCATTTCAAGGATAATGGGTAACTGATAAGTAAAGATTGAGGCCGTATGGACAATGATTGCCATCAGAATAATTTTGGGTAAAGGATTAACTTTACCTTACAGGGTACCTACAAATACTTTTTTTAGTTGAAAAAATTCGCTGACAATTCTTTAAATTGCCGCCACCCAAAATTTAAAGATTGAAAATGGAAGAATACGGCATCAAGTCACAAAAGTCAGATTTATCAGGAATCGGTGTTAAGCAGTTCAAAGAGGCTTATTGGAACTTAGCTCCATCAGAGCTTACTCAAATTATTATTCAAAATAAAGAGGGCGAATTGTGTGATACGGGCGCCATTATGTGCGACACCGGCCGCTTTACGGGCCGCTCTCCTCAAGATCGCTACATTGTAGAAGATGAATTGACGAAAGACAAAATTTGGTGGGGAGAAATCAATAAATCGATCAGTGAGGAAAGCTTTGAAAGACTTCATACTAAAATGATTGGCTACCTAGCTGATAAAAAACTATATGTAAGAGATGCATATGCCGGAGCAGATAAGACCTATCGAATTAAGTTGCGGGTAGTGAATACCGTAGCTTGGCATAACCTGTTTTGCTACAATATGTTTATTCGTCCAGAGGAATATAAGTTGCAAAGCTTTGAGCCTAACTTCACCATCATTAATTGCCCTGGGTTTCAGGCCGACCCTGCCACAGATGGTACCCGACAGGAAAATTTTGCCATAATTAACCTGACTAAACGCATCATACTTATTGGCGGTACAGGTTATTCCGGTGAAATGAAGAAAGGAATCTTCTCCGTATTGAACTTTTTATTACCCACCGAGAGTGATGTATTCCCTATGCATTGTTCCGCGAATATGGGTATCAAAGATCATGACACAGCTATCTTTTTTGGTTTGTCGGGAACAGGGAAAACCACCTTATCAGCAGATCCCAACAGGCAACTCATTGGTGATGATGAACACGGTTGGACCAGTAGCAATGTTTTTAACTTTGAAGGGGGGTGCTATGCCAAAACCATTGACCTGTCTAAAGAAAATGAACCTTCTATTTATAACGCCATCAAGTTCGGGGCTATATTAGAAAACACTAGGTTTTTCAAAAACTCACGGGAGGTGGACTACTCCAACACAGAGGTAACTGAAAACACAAGGGTTTCTTATCCCTTGCATTTTATCGACAACTCAGTAAGTCCAGCAATTGGTGGTATTCCAAAGAATATATTCTTTTTGACTTGTGATTGTTTTGGGGTAATGCCCCCGATCCAACGATTGACTCCCGGACAAGCTATGTTTCACTTTATTAGTGGATACACCTCAAAGGTAGCAGGCACAGAAGATGGCATAGATGAACCTGTGCCAGCATTTTCAGCTTGTTTTGGAGCTCCTTTTATGCCATTACATCCAACTGTATATGCAGAACAACTGGGACGGAAACTTAAAGAAAGTAATACCAATGTATGGCTGGTAAATACCGGTTGGACTGGAGGACCTTATGGTGTTGGTTCTCGAATTAAATTGAAATATACTCGTGCTATGATTACCGCAGCGCTATCCGGAGTACTGGATAATGTAGGTTATCGAAAACACTCGATGTTTCGGGCAGAAATACCTACCACCTGTCCTGGAGTACCTGCAGAAATCTTAAGCCCACGAGAAACCTGGAAGGACGATCAGAAATTTTATAAAATGGCCAATAGCCTGGTGGTTAAATTCACCAAGAACTTTGATAAGTTCCGTGATATGGCTAGTGAAGAAACTTTGGCAGGAGAACCCATTGAGAATAATTCCTATTCATAACGTTTGACATAGCCCAAGTGATCGTTTGATCTTGATACCATTCGATTTTGAAAGTGCAGTAATCCGCAGGATTTTTGTAGCAACCTTTTTTTAAGAGTTAGAGAGTTTTGTAAAAATATCTTAAAACATAAACTCTAAGAAAATGAAATTACGATTTATTTTCCCGACAGTACATGGGATCATAGACTACTCTGCCGCTGATCGCAGGCCCTATCCTATTTAACCTCGGTCAGTCCTCGCCAGTGGCATTTTGGTTATCCATTGTTATCGGCATAGCGGTGATTCTAGTAAGCACCAATACCAGGTACAAATATGGCATATTTCATACCCTTCCCTATGGCAGACATTTGGCGATTGATCTAGCGGCGGCCACTACTTTTTTAGTAGCACCTTTTGTTTTTAACTTTGAAGGCATCGACCAATATTACTATTTAGTCAATGCTGCAGTGGTTTACTTGGTAGTAGCACTTAGTGCTTCTGAACCTAACCAATTCCAAAAAACTTCTTAATTCGATAATACACCCATTAACAAGCAACTGGATGATTTTTGCTTGCTATCGGTAATATTTCCTTTAGGCACTCCATTAAGGAGTAAATAAGCCTAAAGGAATATGGAGATAGTTAAAACCCCCAATACCCAGCTAAATGCATCATTTGTAATGAAGCCAGTGGCAGCAGTGTTTGTTAGCGATATTGTGCATGTAGATGATCTTTCCGATAACCAGCAAAACGAATTGATTCTGAACAATCAGCAGCTGCATCAACTTTATGGAGAGCATTTTGCTGCTACCAGAATTGTGCCTATGGGGTCAATGGTTTTACTGAGTTTTTCATCGGCAATCGCTGCGGTTCGATGTGCCCAAGAGGTTCTTAAAAGCGCAAAACTGTTACTGAAGCTGAAACTACAAGTTGGTATGCATTTAGGAGAAGTTACTTATTCTGAGTTTGATGTGTATGGCCATACCATTAACATTGCCACCATGATCCAACAAGCAGCTACAGCAGGTCAACTGTTGATGTCGGAGGCCACTGCCAATAACGCTGGTATTGAAACGACTTTCTCCGGAGTTTATCAACTGGAAAACTTTAGTCACAAGGTAAGGCTCTATGATGGGGAACCCAAAGGGAAATCCGAATTGCAGGATGTAACCAGACTTAAGGTGTCTTGAGTTTAACGAAAAATGTCGGTAGCTAAGCCCCTACCTAGTCCATTTTATAGAACATCCAATGGCTTTAGTTTTGGTGGTTTGTGGAGGGTCTCCTTTTATAAGGCTTTTCACTGCCAGTTGAACATAATGCTTGTCTGCGGCTTGGGCGTTGCGACTGTTATTATCAATAGCCCCTATATAGGCAATTTTAAAACGATTATCTGCTTGCTTATTTAGTACGTACACCTGCGGGGTATTGGTAGCACCATATGCTTTAGTAGTTTTCTGGGATTTATCCCACAGGTAAGCAAAGGGGAACGCTTTCTTTTGTGCACGTTGTTGCATTTTTTGAAAACTATCTCCAGGTGATCGTTTAGGATCGTTGGGCTGGATAGCAATAACCGGATAGCCTTGAGAAGCAAACATTTCGTGCAACTTGATTATTCGATCTTCATAGGCTACAGAATAAGGACAGGTGTTGCAGGTAAAAACCAAGATGTATCCTTTGGCTTTCTCATCGGATGCCAACGAAACTAGGGTACCGTCGGTATTCTTTAATTGGAAGTCCTGAGCGGTATCTCCCACCGATAATCCTTCATTAACAGATGCTCCCGAAAGGAACAGCACTACGGTCATTAAAATAACATTGATATAAAGCATGGCCCTGGGTTAGTTTAAAAGTTCGTTTACTAATTCGATAAGTTCTTTATTAGTGAGTTCGTTTTCAACGAACTTCCGTTTTCCTGTTTGGTGGTTAATTACCAGAGTAGCAGGAATAGCTCCCGTCCAGGTGGAATCCACTTTATCAATCCAGGAATTGTAATCAATTTCGTCCAACAATAACACAGTGGGAGCAAGTTGACGTTTGTTCACAAAAGGGATCACTTTTGTGTTCAATTCATCAGCAAAATCCAGCGAAATTAGGGTAACTGTCACTGTCCCACCCATTTTCTGATGTAGTGCTTGGAAGTAAGGGAGTTCTTTTATACATGGTTTACACCAGGTGGCCCAAAAGTTGATCACCTCCAGCTTGGGTGAGTCACGGGTTATTAGTGTCTCCAAAGCATCATATTTGACAACTTTCACTTCATGTTGAGCTCGTACCAAAGTCAAACTGCAAGACAAACAAAGTAATATTACCAGGGCTTTAAGCATATATATGATATCAAACGGATTGTAAAATAGTTTTGTTAAATTTTACACAACAAATTTAACAACAGTAAACTAAGGTCATTGTTGTAAGGGTGGCGTCACATCTTTTGACTTTAAGCATTTGCTTCCTAAATTAACCGGCTATGACATTCAAAAATAAAACAGCGATCATTACCGGAGCCACGAGCGGTATTGGTAGAAGTGTGGCGCAGGCGTTGCATCAGTCCGGATCCAATTTGATATTAAATGGCCGGGATGCTACTAGAGGAAAGGAACTTAAAGAGTTGGGCCCTCAAGTTATTTTTGAGCAAGGGGATGTGAAAGAGCCACAGTTAAACCAGCGCTTAGTGGACAAGGCTATGGAAAACTTTGGGCAATTGGATTCGGTGGTGCTGGCAGCGGGTCAATTGGGCATTGGTCGTCTGGACCAACTGTCCATTGAAGATTGGCAGGATACTATTGCCACCAACCTCTCTGCTGTATTCTACCTGCTCAAGCATGCTATACCAGCACTCCAAAAACAGTCAGGAAGTGTAGTAATCATAGGCTCGGTAGCGGCTTTGCATGCTTTTCCGGAACACCCCGCTTATACCGCTTCGAAAGGAGCCTTGCCAGCGTTGGTGAAACAACTGGCTCGGGATTACGGTCCATCCGTTCGGATCAATATGATATCACCAGCACAGGTGCTCACACCTCTACTAAAAGATTCCGTACGGGCATTTGAACACCCGGAAACCATATTACAAGAAACCGCTGATGGGCTTCCTATGAAAAGACTGGGGTTGCCCCAAGATATTACCAATATGGTGTTATACTTATTAAGTGATAAAGCCGGCTGGATAACTGGAAGTAATATGGTCGTAGATGGTGGCTTTTTATCAACATAGATTCAACGTATTAACCCTGATACTATGCGTATTGTCATTTTAGGAGGAGCCGGATTTTTAGGTAAGCGATTGGCGCTGGAATTGCTACAAAAAGGG
>JAJCYK010000497.1 GCA_029262935.1 Cytophagales bacterium
TGATGGAATGCATACGCAATTTGATATTACCCAGGACTTTAATCATGAAGCAATTCAGTTTCCGAAGTTCTTAGGACGGACGTTTGATGAAGAGTTTATTATTGTCATTCCTTCCTTTCGCGGACAGGTACTTGTAGTTAGTGACAAAAAATATCAGTCAGAGGGAGATGTAGGCGATGCATTTGATGGTGCCACTACCGACGCTCTCGCTTTTCTAAATGTAACCCTAAAAACTTTTAATATCACTGATAAGAAGCGTATCGGTATTTATGGTGGGAGCCGTGGGGGAACTGTAGCTCTGCTGGCAGCTTCAAGAGATAAACGGATAAAAAGAGCGATAGTGGTGGCTGCACCTACCGACATGAAGGAACTATACTTACTGTATCCCGACCAATTTAAATTGTTATTCTTTAATGATCTTTTGGCGGATAAAATCTCGGAACAGGAGGCGAGGGCAAAGTTTATACGGAGCTCGCCAATTTATTTTGTTGATAAATTGCCTTCGGTCCAGTTACACCATGATGAGAATGATCCATTTGTTCCAGTGAGGTTTTCTCATAAACTTGCTGATAAAATGACCGCTTGCTCGAAAGAGGTTCAGCAATATTACTATAGTGAAGGGATTCATGGCTTTTGGTCAGATCCAGATTTTTGGAATAGGGTTCAAGACTTTGCTAGTCGATTGAAGAATGAGAGGTAAAATGAACCTGCCTTATAGTTAACTTCTAGGGGGTCGGTAAACCTAAGCCACCGTTATCTTTTCTTTCAAGAAGAATCGTACCACTCCTAGTCGTTACCTCAAGCACCAACTTTATCAACATTAAAGGATGAAGAAACAAATTAGAAATTAATTGAACCTTTTATATTGCACCTCGTATATACGATTGTTCTAATAATGAAAGAAGAGAATAAAAATAGGGCATTAGAAATTGGGGTTAAGATCTTGAGTAAAAAGGGATATCATAACCTGGGATTGAGAGAGGTATTAGAGGAAGCAAATATTCCCAGTGGTTCTTTCTATTACTACTTCAAGAGCAAAGAGGATTTTGCCTTGAAAGCTTTAGAATACTATACCGATTATGTAACTGAATTTTATAAATCCAAATTGTTAGAAGGGGACATCAGTTATGAAAAAAGACTCGAGTCACTTTTTGACGCTGAAACGAAATGGTTACTTGGTGAAGATTGCAAGGTAGGTTGTATGATTGGGGATTTGAGTAGCGAAATGGCCGGACAAATAGATGCTGCTCAAAGAATGCTGGAAAGTAATTATGAGAAATTCCAGGGGATCGTTGAGCGCTTTTTAAAGGAAGGTCAGGATAGGGGAGGTATTTTAAAGAAGATTGATCCAAAAAAAATGGCAATGTTTTTTCTAAGTAGTAGACAAGGGGCTTTAGCCAGAGTTAAGGCTACCCGGTCAATTAAGCCTTATGAGGTATTTAGCTCGAAAATGATAGGTCTTATAATGAGATAAAAATTTTAAACGTTTAAATACGAACGTTCTAATATAAATAAATCTGTTAACAAATAAATAATTCAAAATGGAAACACAAACTAATGAAACTGACAGTTTCGCAGAACATGAAACTAAGAGCTTTAGTGAGTATCAAGAAGTAGCTAAGGCACTGCAACCTTATATTGATGGAGCAAAAAGCGGAGATGGTAAATTAAGTCGGTCCGCATTTTATGATCATGCCCATATTGTTGGCTCTATAGGCGGACAATTCGAGAATAACACCGCTGATGAATTTGGGGAGGCGGTGAGTTCTTTGGGAGAGTCTCCTAATATCAAACATCATATTGCGTGGATTGATATTTCGGGTCCTGCAGCAGCTGCGAAAGTTGAATTTCTGGATTGGAAAGGATTCCGATTTACAGACTTCTTTGTGCTATATAAGAAAGGTGACCAGTGGAAGATCAGTGGTAAAACATACGATTCTCATGCACAAAATTGAAGTACAAATTTATAACAGTTTAATCCCAAAATTATGAAGATTATTCACACTGTGCTATTCATAATGCTAGCTTTTAGTGCGCTTGCACAGCAGGTTAAGAAAGAGACAAAACAAGATGAAGTTCAAAGCTTTAGCGAATATCAACAAGTAGCAAAAGCCCTTAATCCCTACATAGAGAGTGCAAAAACAGGAGATGGAAAACTCAGCCGGACAGCCTTTTATGATCATGCCTTTATAGTAGGAGCAGTAGGTGGACAGTTTTCAGCTTTAAGTGCTGATCAGTTTGCTTCTGAGGTTAATTCAACGGGAAAATCGGAGAATATCCAACACCATATTGCGTGGATCGACATTTCCGGACCGGCTGCAGCTGCTAAGGTAGAATTCATTGATTGGGCAGGGCTTCGATTCACAGATTTTTTCGTGCTATACAAAAAGGATGGTGAATGGAAGATCAGTGGTAAAACATATGATTCTCATTCAAATAATTGACTTTACCAAATAAAGGCATAACGAAGTATATGCCATTTTGATCGAGTATAAAGTAGAACTATAACATGGAAAATTAAGATTATTAAAAATGAAAGTAAATGCATATGCGGCCCAAGAGGCCAGAGGAAAATTAACTCCCTACTCCTACGAGTTAGGAGAAATAGGGTCTGAAGATGTTGATATCAAGGTTGCCTATTGTGGGGTTTGTCATTCAGATTTAAGTATGATCAATAATGATTGGGGCATGACTGAATACCCTCTAGTTCCTGGTCACGAGATAGTTGGAGAAGTGGTTGCAACAGGTAATTCGGTCAAGAATGTAAAAGTTGGAGATAAAGTAGGAATGGGATGGGTTTCCGCCTCCTGTATGAGTTGCTCACAGTGTATGAGTGGGGACCATAACTTATGTGCTGACAATGAAGCGACCATTGTGGGCAGACATGGAGGATTTGCAGACTATGTTCGAGGACATTGGTCCTGGGCGATTCCTATTCCTAAAGGAATGGATTTAAGTAAAGTTGGCCCTTTATTTTGTGGTGGCATTACTGTCTTTAACCCAATAATAATTGCGGGTGTCAAACCTACGGACTCCGTAGGGGTAATAGGAATAGGTGGTTTGGGACACATGGCACTTAAATTTCTAAAACATTGGGGCTGTGAGGTTGTGGCCTTTTCTTCAAACCCTAGTAAAAAAGAAGAAATTCTTGAAATGGGAGCAACCAAAGTAATCAACTCAAAAGATCCAAAAGAATTAGAATCAATTCAGGGAACGCTCAGTTTAATCCTGAATACGACTAATGTCAGTTTGGACTGGAACGCGTATTTGGCCGCATTAACTCCTAAGGGAAAACTTCACACTGTTGGCGCTGTTGCAGAACCTATGGAAATCCCTGCATTTAGTTTAATCAGTGGAGATAAATCTGTTGGTGGAAGTACTGTAGGAAGTCCGGAATTGACTCGGAAGATGCTTGATTTTTGTGTACGACATGAAATTTATCCAACCGTTGAAGAGTTTCCGATGGAAAACGTAAATGAGGCATTATCACACCTTGAAGAAGGCAAAGCAAGATTTAGAATAGTTCTTAAGAATTAATACAACATCGATACATAAACAGTAAATAAAAATGGCAACTTTTAATGTACCCACAAGGGACGAAGTAAGTGAGAATAACAAGTTTATTTTCGACAGCCTTGAAAAAGGAATAGGATTTGTTCCTAACATCTATGCAGTCTATGCATATTCAGACACAGCACTTGGTGACTACCTGGCCTTTCAAAACAGAAAAACCAGCTTGACAGGGAAGGAAAAGGAAATTGTTAATCTGGTTGTGAGCGAAGTAAACGGATGTGCATACTGCAAATCTGCACACACAGCCGTTGGCAAAATGAACGGTTTCAGTGACGATCAAGTTCTTGAAATCAGATCTGGCAAGGCTTCTTTTGACCCAAAACTTGATGCATTAGCCAGGTTTGTAAAAGATGCAGCAGTGAATAGAAGTCAATCATCTGCTGAGCTTGTTGGGAATCTAATTGCAGCTGGTTACACAAAGGAAAATCTCGTCGATACTATCATGGTAATTGGAGACAAAACGGTAAGCAATTACCTACATGGAGCAACACAAGTTGCTATTGATTTCCCGGCTGTACCAGAGCTTGAAACCGAGTTAGCTTAAATCACGCTGGCAGGAATAGCACTAAATAAGAAGAAAAGGTTCCTG
>JAJCYK010000498.1 GCA_029262935.1 Cytophagales bacterium
CGGGGGTAATTCGATTCCACCAACCGTGACTATTATCCAAGTTTGCTTTTACCGTAATTTCCTGCAATTTCCCAGCTACATTTTTAAAGATTCGAATTGGCATCCATTCTCCCACCACAATCAACTCCGGTATTTGATCGCCATCTATATCCTCCCATAGCGCGTCCGTGACCAAACCAGCATAAGTCAATTCTGTACTAAGTGTAGCTGTTTCATCGCTAAATTTCCCTGCACCGTCGTTGATGAGTAAATAGCTGCGCGGTACTTCCGGGTAGACACCTGGTACCGTTCTACCCCCCACGAAAAGGTCCAAATCACCGTCCTGATCATAATCAACAGCACTTACACAAGATCCTGAGGTTAACATTATGGGTAATCCTTTAGACAACTGGAATCCTGCTACACCTTGATTAATATATAAGCGATCTTGTAAGCAACTATCTTCCGTTTCAAATTCATTCCCTCCGCTTACCACATACAAATCAAGATCATTATCTCCATCGGCATCAAAAAACAGAGCATCCGTGTCCTCATATACGCTGTCGGTTTGAAAGACTGATATGAAGTCCCCTCCAGTTTGTTGTAGTTTTATCTGGCCTGAACTTCCTTTGGCTCCCGCCTGGTACACATCGTCTAAGTCGTCGCCATTTAGGTCTGCCAAGGCAATTCTTGGGCCCTGAGTGGACAATTTATGAAACAGCATTTGCTCAATTTTGAAATCCACAAAAGGATTTTCTTTATGCACTAGTGAATTGGGCAACTGGTTTGGTTCAAACCAGTTAATTGAGCGTGCCCTGACGATTGTATCGGGCAAAGCAGCCTGTAGCTGTGAAACGGATATCTGTTGATTACTGGGTATGTCATTGAGGATTTGGACGCGTCCATCTGGCCAAATGAATTTAGCACTATCTACCACTGAGTTGTCCCCAAGCCCGAATATGAGCACATGATCCACTGAAGATTGGAAACCCCTGGTGGGCATTTGCTCCTGGGTAAAGGTTTGTCCATTGCAATATAATGTGATTTTGGTCCCTACACCTTTGGTGTTCAAGCTATCTCCTTGCAGAGCTACCTTAAGATAATGGTTTTGATTCTGCTTATCACTGCGATTTTCATAGACAAATGCCTCTCTATTGATGTTGTTTACCACCAGATCCAAGTCTCCATCTCCATCCAGATCCCCATAAGCTGCACCGTTTGAAAGGGCAATTTGATCCACACCCCAAGAAGCGGCGTGCTTAGAAAACGTCAGGTCCCCATTATTTTTAAACATATAATTGGGCTCCAAAATAGCCGGCATTTTTTCAATTGCGTCCATAGAAGCCATGTTGGCGGTACCTCCTTGTTGCTTCTGGGTTTCACTGACCATGAAGTTCATAAAATCCATGTTGGTGTAATCCCGTTGGTAACCATTGGTAATAAAAAGATCCTTTTGACCATCATTGTCAAAATCGGCAAACAACGAGGCCCAGCTCCAGTCCGTATTGGACACTCCCGCCATTTGGCCTATTTCACTAAACCCCTTACCCGCTTGATTTAGCTGAAGCATGTTTCTCATGGATTGGTTATAGAACCCCGACTGCACCAACCTTTGATACTTTTCATAATTATCAGGGCCTGACACCATTTTTTGACGGTAATTACTTTCAGGTAACATGTCCAATGTCATAATATCATAGTAGCCATCGTTGTTGACATCAGCGATATCTGAGCCCATAGAAAACAAAGACACGTGTCCAACCAGCTCATCTAATTGATCTGTGAACGTACCGTCTTGATTGTTTATATAGAGATAATCTTGTTCGTTGTAATCGTTAGAAACATAAATATCGGGCCAACCGTCGTTGTTCAAGTCGGAAATAGCCAACCCCAACCCAAATCCTAAAACATTTGTCTTGATGCCAGAGGTAGGGCCTACTTCAATAAACATCCCTTTATAATTATTGAATAGTTTGTCACCGAAATTAGGGTTGTTCTTTTTTTTGTAGCTCGCGGTAATTTGGCTAAATCCAGCATATTCCTGCTTTGAATGATTAAGTAGAAACAGATCTAAATCACCATCTCTATCATAATCAAAAAAAGCTGCCTGAGTGGAATAGGATGGATCATCAATACCATAGTAACCGGCTTTTTCTGTAAAAGTATTATCTCCGTTATTTATGAAGAGTAAGTTTTTTCTGGAATTTGATCTGGTATCCGCAGATCGGCACACATAGATGTCTAACAAGCCATCCGCGTTTACATCGGCCATAGTAACCCCGGTATTCCATGCGTCTATAGCCGACACTCCAGCACTTTCCGTAATGTCTTGGAATTTCAGATTGCCTTGATTTAAGAATAGCTTATTCCCCACCAAATTGCCACTGAAATAAATATCCGGCAGACCATCGTTATTAATATCTCCAATAGCAACTCCACCCCCGTTATAGAGGTACCCGTATTGTAATACGTTAAAATCTTCAGTCTCCTTGATTTGGTTGTTGAATTTAATATTGGTTCTTGAGGATTTGAGTAATTTAAATAAGGTTTCGTCGGAGTTATTATGACTACAACCTATTATAAAACAGGAAACTAAGATTAACTTGACATCAATTCTCATCATATTCTTTTGCTACTAAAGCTGAATATAAAAAATGATAGGCATTTTCATGCCTATCATTTTTTGGTAATTGCACTTAATTGCACTTAATTAACATCCCACCAAAGCCGGGTCATTTCCTTATCTTCCCCTCCTAATAGCTGGACAGCTCCGTCCATAGCGGCGGCATTGTTTAAATATTCACCATCTACAAAGCGCATTCTTCGAATGATTTGATCAGCAGGTGCGTCCGGGTTATCTGAAGAAACCCTATCATACTGTTTTGGAAACCCTGTTCTTCTCACCTCAGCCCAGGCTTCCCATCCGTCAGGATACAATGCCAACCACTTTTGGGTTAGAATTTGTTCTAAGGCGTTTGCAGCCTCGAACCTTACGGGTATATCCGTCAAAGCAGGTGTTCCAAGAAAGTCCCCGGTGCCAACTGGTAAGCTAGTACTATTCACGTATGTAGTTACTGCTCCGGCATCAGCACCCCATTGGGTTAATGATCTTTCAATCCCTGCATTGTACAGTTCTTCCGCGGTTCCACCCATGGCCCATCCGTTCAAAGCACCTTCAGCTCGAAGAAAATAGGACTCTGCTGAATACATCACCGTTTGAGGATTGGAATCCTGACTAGGCGGCAGAAAGTTATCAGCCATATTTGATAAGGTGGTTGCCTTGTTTTCGGCTAAAGCGAGATCAACTTGCTTCAAGCCATTCCGAGCGCCTTCATAGGTTCCGCCATCTACGGCTGGTGCAAAATAAGCAGCTAACCTAGGGTCACTGTAACCCTTAAGCAAACTTTCCATATTCGCGCTCATGCGAAATTCGTTCCAAGCTGTAATCTGATTTAACGAGTTGAAAGAACCCGCATTTACAGTAAGAAGTGCATTGTCTGAGTTCTCTTCCATAACTCCGCTGCTAACTGCTTTTTCAGCTTCGGCCTGTGCTAGCGTAGGATTGACTCCTGATACTCTTAGTGCCAACCTCAGTCGTAAACTGTTAGCAAACTTGAGCCATTGAGTCACATCTCCAGCAAAAATCAAATCATTATTGCCAAATACAGTTCCACCAGGATTGCTTTCCAAGACTCCAATAGCCACATCAAGTTCACTGAAAAAATTCATGTAAATTGACTCTTGAGAATCATAAGCAACAGAAGGCTCTTCACTTCCTAATTGGGAAAAAGGTATGGGGCCAAAATAATCGGTTACTCTATGGAACATATAAACTTTCCAAACCCGAGCAGCAGCATTACCTACTACGTCTCCAGTCTCTGCCGTTTTATCGATTACCTCTAGAATAGAAGGTACCGGATTCGTACTCCAGTTTCTATAACTTGCATC
>JAJCYK010000499.1 GCA_029262935.1 Cytophagales bacterium
CATCCCGGGTTTGGTAGGCTAGAGACTCTAGAGTGGCTTTCACAATATGAGCCTGAGTCGTGTCCCTGGTTAAACCAAACATAGCTCCACGTGCATACATATCCCAATAAGGAGCTCCAAGTCCCACGAAAGCCGGAACGACAAAGACATCATACGAATCTTTAACTTCTTTGGCTAACGATTCAGAATCGCCCGCATTCCCTATGATCTTCAAGCCATCCCTAAGCCATTGTATGGCGGCCCCGGCAATGAAAATACTACCCTCCAAAGCATATTGAACGTTGTCATCTAAGCTGCAGGCCAATGTAGTAAGCAACCCGTGTTCGGAGTGTGACATGGTATCGCCCGTATGGAGCAACATAAAACAACCTGTACCATAAGTATTTTTGGCCATACCCGGTTCAAAACATGCCTGCCCGAAAAGGGCTGCCTGCTGGTCCCCCGCTACCCCGCATATGGGTATGGTAACACCCTGATGGTTCATTTCCCCAAACAGAGATGCCGAGGGCTGTACTTTTGGTAGCATGCTTGCTGGAACACCCAGGTGCCCCATTAGTTTTTCATCCCATTGTAAGTTTCTAATATTGTATATTAACGTACGGGAGGCGTTGGTATAGTCTGTTACGTGAGAATTGCCGGATGTCATGTTCCAAATCAACCAGCTATCAACTGTGCCGAACAGTAATTTACCATTATTTGCAAGTTCCCGGGCACCTTCCACATGATCCAAGATCCATTTAATTTTGGTACCTGAAAAGTAAGAATCGATCACCAAACCCGTTTCCTGTCTTACATAATCTTCTAAACCTTCCGCTTTCAGGTCTTCGCAGATATCCGCAGTACGTTTATCTTGCCAGACAATTGCATTATAGACAGGTTTACCAGTTTCCTTGTTCCATACTACTGCGGTTTCCCTTTGATTGGTAATACCAATGGCTTTAATTTGATTTACCGCTACCCCAGAAGAAGTAAGCACTTCATCCAGCATACTTTTTTGGGTATTCCAAATCTCTTCGGCATCGTGCTCAACCCAACCGGGTTGAGGGAAGATTTGAGTAAATTCCTTTTGTGCAATGTTGACGATTGTACCTTGAGCATCCACCAACAACGCCCTACAACTGGTGGTACCTTGATCAAGTGCTATGATATATTGACTCATAAGTATCTGCTAATTTTGATCTTCTTTTATTTGTTTGAAAACAGCGGTCATCATTAAAACCAAACATATTGCAGTAGATACCCAGAAGAGGGTATCCATGGTCCCTTGGAAAACTCCCTTATAAAACACTGCCCCGTATATTCCTCCGACAATGGGGCCGATCACTGGAATCCAGCTATAGCTCCAATCAGAAGACCCTTTACCGGCAATGGGAAGAAACGCATGAGCAAGGCGAGGTCCCAGGTCCCTGGCTGGATTAATCGCATATCCCGTGGGGCCTCCCAAACTTAAGCCTACCGCTAAAATGAGAAAGCCCACAATCAAGGGGTTTAATCCTTCAGTGAATTCATTGGCTCCTATAAAGGCAAGGCCCAAAACCAAAACGAACGTCCCTATTAATTCACTGACTAGATTTGACCATGAACTGCGATGTGCAGGTGCAGTGGAAAATGCCGCTAATTTTAAGCCTGGGTCTTCCGTCTTTTTCCATAGCGGTAAATGATGCACCCAAACAAGTACAGCACCTATGATGGCTCCTATCATCTGCGCCAAGAGATAAATAGGTACGTCAGCCCAAGGGAACTCCCCCGTCATGGCAAAAGCCAAAGTCACCGCAGGATTAATATGTGCTCCACTGAAAGAGCCTACCGCGTAAATGGCCATGGCAACGGCTAATCCCCAGCCAAATGTGATTACGATCCATCCACTATTTTCGGATTTACTTCCTTTAAGCAAAACCCCTGCGACTACCCCATTTCCCAATAGAATCAAAAGCATGGTACCTACCAGCTCAGCAATAAAATTAGACATAATAAATTGGCTTCAATGTATTAGAAATGAAGGGGCATGATAGCGATTTTTAGTATGATATGCAAGCAGAAACTATCCCCTCTGTAGCGTGGCTGACCTCTTAAAACTGTGTTGCTTCCTGTACGGTTTTTTTGTAAATTGGATAAACAAATGCCGTGACCAGCTATGTTTAAATGGCTTTTATTACTCCTCTTTTTATTTGGTTGCAAAAGCTTGCAACAAGACAAACGATGCCACTTAAAACCGGACCCGGGACCGTGTAAAGCAGCAATTACCAAATATTACTACAATCAAAAAGAAGGGAAATGCCAGCAATTTACTTGGGGCGGCTGTCATGGACAGGTGCCTTTTGATTTCCTGGAGGAGTGCGAATCATGCATTGAATCTGGGTCCTAACCTCCCAGCTGATTAAGCAAATCATTGGCCTTCTTTGCTCTAAAATGCTGGCCCTGAGAAACGATATGTTCTAACATCAATTTTGCTCGGCCTTGTTGCTTAAATTTCAAATAAGATAACGCTTGATACCATTCGGCTTGTTGCTTAAAATCAGGGTCCTTTTGAGCTCTTTGGAAATTATGCTCAGCCTGGTCCATTTGATTCAGTTCCAACTGGGCAATAGCTAGGTAAAGAGCGACACGATGGTCTTCTGGTCTAAGTTCCAAATACTCATTGAGTAACT
>JAJCYK010000500.1 GCA_029262935.1 Cytophagales bacterium
TGCAACACTTGTTAAAGATTGACCGACGCATCTGTGGTGATTTGGTATCCGAGTTGCCCCTTTCTCAAGCCACGGTAAGTCAACATTTGCGCGCACTAAAGGAAGTAGGATTGATCCAGGGTAACATTGAAGGAACTAGTGTTTGTTATTGCATCAACCAGCGCAGCTGGCGCCAGGCACAAAAATTACTCAACAACATGTTCGATACCTTTAAGGACACGAATTGTTGTTAAAAAAATTTGTTCTAATTAATCGTAAAATAACGATAGATAACTTAATTTTATACACCATGAAAAATGCAGATGAATTAAAAAAGATGGTAGCCGAGAAATACGGCGCCATAGCCGAAAATGAAACTTCTTGTTGTGATAGCGGTTGTGGCTGTGATAGTGAGTATAGCTTTATTGGAGATAAATACGACTCGTTGGAAGGATATGCACCTGAAGCTGACCTGGGGTTAGGTTGTGGGTTACCCACAGAATTCGCTAAAATTGAGCCTGGCCAAGTAGTGGTAGACTTGGGTAGTGGAGCAGGTAATGACTGTTTTGTTGCCCGATCACTGGTAGGATCGGATGGAAAAGTAATTGGTGTGGACTTCACTCCTGCTATGGTTGAAAATGCTAAGAAAAACGCTAACAAGATGAATTATAGCAATGTTGATTTTGTCCTTGGTGACATTGAAAACCTACCGCTGCCTGATAGCACTGCAGATGTCGTAGTAAGCAATTGCGTGATGAATCTAGTCCCAGATAAACAGGCAGCATTTCAAGAAACGCATCGCATCTTGAAGCCAGGTGGTCATTTTAGCATTTCTGACATAGTGATACAAGGCGATTTGCCAGATGAAATCAAATCCGCTGCGGAACTTTACGCAGGATGTGTATCAGGAGCTATACCCCGAGAGGACTACCTAAAAATCATTAAAGATGCTGGCTTTACAAATATAGAAGTCCAAAAAGAACGGGAGATTGGTATTCCCGAAGCGATTTTACAGCAAGTATTAAGCCCCGATCAGGTTGTGGATTTCAAAAATAGGGAAATAGGAATTTACAGCATTACCGTTTTTGGTGAGAAAGAGGAGGAATCATGTTGTGGGCCCGAATGTTGTGATTAATTTCGAAACAAAAATTATATGAACAAAGTGCTTGTTTTATGTACTGGCAATTCCTGCCGTAGCCAAATGGCGGAGGGGTATCTGCGTCATTTTAGTGATGCGTCTACAAAAATTTATAGTGCCGGTGTGGAGACTCATGGGGTGAACCCTCGGGCCATAAAAACCATGGCTGACGACGGTTTGGATATTTCAGAGCATACTTCCAATCATATTGATGAATATGATTCTGACTCCTTTGATTATATTATTACCGTCTGTGATCATGCTCGTGAACGCTGTCCAGTTTTTCCCAGCAATGCCAAAACTTTTCATGAGAATTTTCCTGATCCTGCAAAAGCAGCGGGCTCAGAATCTGAAATTATGGATTCCTTTAGGCACACACGCGATTTAATTAAAGTTTATTGTGAACGTTTTGTCAAGGCACACCTCTAAAGTAAAAAGGCTACCCATGGGTAGCCTTTTTATTCTTCTCAGCCTATAGGGCCTTACGATCACACCTGTTTTATTTCTCTAGGATAGTAAATTCCACCCTTCTATTTTGTTGACGGCCTTCATCAGTATCGTTTTCGGAAACCGGTTTAATCTCTCCATAACCTTGTGAAAGCACCCGATCTTGATCAATCCAATTCTCTAATATGAAAGTTCGTACGGCCGCCGCTCGACCCTCGGATAATACTTCATTGTAACTATTACTGCCTTTGTTGTCAGTATGTCCTGCAATCTCAATCTTGACATTAGGGTTGCTTTTAAGAAAGTCCAGTACTCCGTTGAGTTCAGTAATACTTTCCGGCCGTAAATTGGTTTTATCAAAATCAAAAAAGATGTTGTTTAATCTTACGGTGGTGCCTATTTCAATCCGGTCAAGCAACAAGTCTTTTCGAATAATAGTATCGCTTACCAGCTCTGGAATATCCAACTCATCCGTGCCGCTCATAAAACCTTCCGCATTGGTCACAATCTGGTATTTTCCCTCCCCGCTAAGCGTGACTTCATAAAAGCCATCGTGATCCTCAGAAATCACTTGATCGGCTTCAATCTGAAAATATTCGTACTTTACTGATGCGGATACCGGATCAGCTGTTTCCCTTTCATTTACATAACCCCAGACCACTAATTTTGGTTTGGGTTTTTCTATGGGGATTAAAGATAGAATATCCAAGCTTCCTCCATCTGGAGACATGTAAGCTCGTGTGGTAAACACATTCCCTTTATCGTCAACAGTATAATATGCATCGAATCCGCTGGTGTTAATGGGAGCTCCTAAATTGATAGGTTCGGACCAGTTGAGCCAACTGTCGTCTAAACGCTTCGTAACATAAATATCCGCACTTCCGGACCCACCAGGACGGCTACTTGCAAAGTACATGGTGGAACCATCTGGATCTAAAGACGGTCCAAACTCATCTCCCTTAGTATTAAGTGATTCTAAATATTTTGGTTTGGACCAATTGCCACCTTCCTGCTGAAAACTAACGTATAGATCACTAATTGTCTGTCCTTTTAGTTCGTTGAAATACATTATTAGGGTCTTGCCGTCTTCGGTCATGATCCCTCCAGAATACACTCCTTGTTGCATACTCGTAAGGCCATCAACCCGTAATGGTTTTGGTGTACTCCAGGAAGCACCTTGGCGATGCGTGATGGAAAACCCTGCAGAAGATTTGCCCCCACCACCTCTAAGCAATAGGGTATTACCCTTATTGACCACGCTCATTACTTGATTGTATCGCAACTGATTTAGAGGAGCAGGCATGTGCACGGCATCCCGCCACTCGCCTGTACTGG
>JAJCYK010000501.1 GCA_029262935.1 Cytophagales bacterium
TCAAAATTTTAACATTGATGAAGAAGATAGGAAAGCCTACGATGGTGCAATGATTATTACTGCGGGAGCCGGCAGGGGTAGTTTTAATCATAGATTTGCCCAACCTTCTAGAGATGGTCACCGTTATTCTGCTTTTTTCTATCCCACGGATCTTTATCCTTTTACAGGCACCACTCAGTTCGATCCCAGTAGCTTTAAATCCCAAGGCTTATTGGGAAATATAAAAAAGGAGTTTCAGCCAAAAATCTTTTATGTCAATACCGGTTACGAATATTGGGGCCGTGCTGCTTCTTTAATTCATACCACTACAGACGGTACAAAAGATGTTCCTCCACTACCTAATGAACGCATATATCATTTGGCAAGTGGCCAGCATTATGTAGATCGGTTTCCTCCAAAATCGGATCAGGCCATTTTTGGAAAAAGAAAATTTCGAGGTAATGGACTAAATTACAGTGTAAACTATCGCGCTTTATTGGTAGCCCTAACTTCGTGGGTGGCAAATGATCAAGACCCTCCGGCAAGCCTCTATCCTCAAATAGAAAATGGGACTTTAATTTCAATTGATAAAAAATACTTTCCCACTATTCCGGGGATTGACTTTCCAACTACTATTCATACCGCCTACCGATTAAGCTACGGTAGTCGTTGGGGAAGAGGTATTATTGATAATCAACCTCCAGAAATTATTGAAGAATTCATCCCCAAAGTACCCTCTCTAGATGCCCTAGGGAATGAACTAGCTGGGGTCAGAAACATTGAAATAAGTGTCCCACTTGCTACCTATACTCCCTGGAGTTTGCGTAAAGGCTATGCTGGTGGTACTCATGAACTGCTGGACTTTCGGGGCACCTACTTACCACTACCCAGAAAAGACAATGAAAAAAAGAAAACTGGTGACCCCAGGCCTAGTATAAAGTCTCTTTATAAGAATAAAAAAGTGTACCTCAGCAAAGTAAAAGATGCCGCTAACCAACTTTCAAAAGACGGTTTTTTGCTGGAAGAAGAAATTGATTTTGTCGTTGAGAATGCTTCTAAGCACTGGGATTGGATACACAAAAAATTACCTAAGATGTAATCAAAGGGTCTATTTCTTTCTCAAATACAAGATGGCGTACAATGCTGCTGGTGCTCCCCAATTAGCGGCCCGTTCTATAAACGCCAACCAGGACTCCCCTACTATCGGGCGCATCAATGCAGTCAAAAAGGCCCAGGCAATAGCATACATTATTACATACTTCGAAGGCTTAATTAGTATAATTAAGCCTATCAGGATATCAAGCCCTCCTATTATTGGCATAAGATTTTCCGCTTGATCCGAGCTAAAACCCCAGAACTCCAGATAAGGGACCCAAGATGGATTAACGGTAATAGCAAAAAGGCCGTGACCAATAAACGTTCCAAATACTGCAACACGTAGCAGATTAATTGCTACCCTCATTATCTCAATTTAAATTCATCAAACTTTTCTAGGGTATCGGGGTTAAAGACTTCCATGTTTAGCTCTTTGCCGTTTACATGGAACAAAACCAAGGCATTTTGAGTGGTAAATCCACTGACAAACGGAGTCCAAGGTGTTTGCTCTTGCGCATAGTAAGGTGCTCCCGCAGCGCCGTTGTTGACCTGATAAATGGTCCGGCTCAATGTTACTTTGTCAGCAAGGTAAACTTCGGGGTGTATTTGTGTTTCAGGTCCGATTTCCGTTCTGGCATAGTTGTGCTCATCCCCAGTAAGAATAGCGATTACTTTGCTACTTTTATTTACTAGAAGGTCCAACAGTTGGTCCCTGCGCTCAATGATTCCTTTTTCCAATGGCTTGCCTGCTACATATGGCCGTATGGTGTTATTTCCATTGTACCACATGTCATCACCTACGTGACCTCCATTAGGGAAAAATGGGGTATGCTGGGTTATAAACACATGGTCGACAGCGGGGTCTTTTTCAAATTGGTCCAATACCTCAGCCAGCCAAGCTACCTGGTTATCCATAATATATCCATGCACTCCGCCACTTACTTTTGGCACTGTACCTGTAGTTGGGCTATACCAGTAGTCGGAGTTGAGTACTACCACACCAACATTGTCATGGGTATAATGGAAGACATTTTCGCTATAAGAGGGAAAGTCCATATTCTTTTTATGTGGATCGTAAGCCGCTCCATCCTCACTCACGGGTCCATTGGTAGGGTTGACAAAATTCTCCGCAAAAATCACCTCTCCTGATTCGGTATCATAGGGAAATCGATCAAGAGCGATATATACTTTTTCTTCCCGGCTTGAGAAAACACGGTTAAGTGCTTCATGATTACCCATACTAATGTAAACCGGTAGGTAATGTGCAAAAGGTTGGATAGCCCTCTTCCAATTTGCATACTGTACATGCATGGCATCGGGCTGGGTTTGATATCCATTGATTAAATCCCCGGAGAACTGCATAAACGATACGTCCTTAGCTATGTTCAAGGCCATAATTCTTTTCATTATATAAAAGTTGGCTCCCCATACATCTCTTTCTCCTCCCCCATTGCCGCTTCTTGAATCACTAGCATATGAAAAAGTAAACTGCGACCGTGTACCTGGATTAGGAGCGGTCTTAAACTGATAATGAAATATATTGTCTCCTACGGTCAGCGTATAATCGTAACTCTTGTTTGGTTCTAGTCCTGTAATAGGAATCTCGTGTATTTTAGTCGCTTCACTGGTAATCGTAGTTTCATTTACCGTTACCGAGGCCGTGTGGGCGGTATTAAGAGTAAAAGAAATGGTAGCGCCCTGGGCGTGTAGTAAATTGATAAAAGGTCCCTCGATCACTGTTACGTCCACACTAAAAGGTCCAGTACCCTTAAAAGTGACCACTCCGTCATATAGGAAAGTGCCATCAGCATTCACCACTCGATATCCCAAGGTACCTCTTCCGGATTTTTCCCAACCAACCATATCGTATCGGCCGCGTAATTGCGTGGCAATTTCGATGCTAGCTTTCCCTGCTTCAATGGGGGCTGAACTGCGAAAGTAGACCGGGTGCGGATGTTTGGAATCTCCATAAGGAATAAATCCGTAATACATTTTTCCTTCGATACCCGGAAAGTTAAAGTCCAAGCCAGACGCTGTACCTTGAGGGTCACCCATCAATTGCTGAAGCGTATAATCTGCCGGGGCCACGTATTCGTAAATCTTTTTATCGTCGATGGGATAATAATACCCTCCATCATCGTGCATGATCGCACTATGCACCGATGGCACAGCACCTTTGTCTGGTGATTTTTGGGCAGACATACGTGCACAAGAGAATATAAGACTGAGACATAAACAAGGTACAATAATCTTTCTAATCATGATATAAAGAATTTAGAACAGC
>JAJCYK010000502.1 GCA_029262935.1 Cytophagales bacterium
CGTTAGAATTCGTCCTCTGAATTGTGAAGCTTCATTTGAGTGCGGCTCCAATTGGATATTCTCCTTAAATATTAATTGTTTGCGTCCATAGATTTTATACAAGGCTTCTTTGCCTGTCCAGTAATGACACAATAACTCCAGATCGTTTTTGGCATAATGGGCCTCGGAACTGCTTAAAAAACGGGGGGCAATTTTTAATAGTTTTTCCTTAGGCTTCTCTATATCAATTCCTATTGCTCCTTTTTGGTTTATGGCAGCAACCGCAAAGGGATAACAATGTGCTAAGGACATTTGCCAGGTACTTTGTTCCAAGTGGGGCTTGCCATATTTATCTTTACATATGCCATGATAGAGCAGTTGCTGAGTAGTTGCCAAGTTTTGAACTAACAACCTCGAGGCCAGCCATTCCAATTGTTTCTGGGGATGGCTTATTTCCTTAAATTGCTCGACGTCTATTTCTCTATCATCCAAAAGGGACCAAAGTGTTTCTTTAGTTTCCGTGATGTGCCATACCGCCCAAGCTCCGTTATCAGGCAAGGTTTCTATTTTAATTAATGGCATATTGTGCGGTACATTTATTTGGGTAAATATGATAAATTAGGGGCAGATTGGATATGTAGGGGATATTGATGATACAAATTAATAAAGTAAACACATTTAAAGGGCATAAAGATGCTATTTATACCCTGCATCAAGGAGCGGAACCCTGGCAATTTTTCTCTGGCTCGGGTGACGGTATGGTGGTAAAATGGGATTTGAAGAACCCGGACCAAGGTCAGTTAATTGCCAACTTGCCTACGTCGGTATACGCCTTGCAGTACATTCCTAATAGGAATATGCTAGTAATTGGCCAAAATTACCAAGGTATTCATATAATTGACCTAGAAACAAATAAAGAGATTGGGTCTTTGAAATTTACGGATGCAGCAATTTTTGACTTGAAACTAATGGACGATTACGTTTTGGCCGCTACTGGGGATGGTACCTTGTTCAAAATTGACTTAGGGACGCTAACAATTACCAAAAAGAGTCAAAACTCCACCAAGAGTGCCCGATGTATTTCTATTAACCCTCATAATTCGGAAATAGCGGTTGGCTATAGTGATAGCTATATAAGAGTATTTAATGGGGAAGATTTGCAATTAGACCAAGAAATTGAAGCACATAAGAATTCCGTCTTTTCACTTAGTTATCATCCGTTAAAACCTTTGCTATTGTCAGCCAGTAGAGACGCTCATTTAAAAATCTGGGATCCTAACCGTGAGTATGAATTGGTGGAGTCTATCGTAGCTCATATGTATGCTATAAATCACATAGAATTTAGCCCAAGTGGCCATCATTTTGTAACTTGCAGTATGGATAAATCCATAAAAGTGTGGAGTTCAGAGGAGTTTCAACTGCTCAAAGTAATTGATAAGTCTCGATACGCCAGCCATGGAACTTCCGTTAATAAGCTGTACTGGTCAACCTACCAGAACCAACTTGCTTCGTGTAGCGACGACAGGACCATTTCCATTTGGGATTTAAAAATCTAATTGTATGAAAGTAACGCCTTTAGAAATTCGTAAGAAATCTTTTGAAAAAGTATTTCGTGGTTACGATAAAGACGAAGTAAATGCCTTCCTCGTTTCCCTGTCGCAAGCTTGGGAGAAAGTTTTAGATGAAAATAAGGAGCGTACCTTCAAGTTGGAAGCCGCCGAGAAAGAAATAATGAAGCTTCGGGAAATAGAGAATTCATTATTTAAAACCTTAAAGACTGCTGAAGATACCGGGGCAAACATGATTGAACAAGCCAATAAAACGGCAGAGCTGCATATGAAAGAAACGCAAATGAAAGCAGACGCTTTGATGAGTGAATCTGAAAATAGGGCGCGGTCCATGATGGAGGAAGCCGAGAACAACAGCCGCGAAATTGTAGAAGATCTGCAAGATGAAGTGAAACGATTGCAGGACTCTTATCGGAAATTGCAAAGTCAACGCGATACGTTATTGCGAGAAATAAAGAATATTGCTGATGGGTTTTTAGAGCAGGTGAATCAGGCTCGTAGTGAAAACGACCAATTTAATATTGAAGAGACGGTAAAACGGTCCAAAAATTTATCCAAAGTGAGTTATAGTTTCGATGCAGTAAAGGAACCTGTAAATGAGGAACTGACCAACACTGAACCTAAAGTTGAGGAAAAACCCGAACCTTCGGTCAAACCTTCCACAGATTCTCCTGAAGATGAAGGGTCCTTTTTTGATTCTATTGACTGATCAAATATGGGATTAGTTTCATTAGATGGGTTAGAGTTTTTCGCTTATCACGGCTACTACGACGAAGAACAAAAGGTAGGCAATAAATATGCCGTTGACATTACGGTAAGGGCAGATTTGAACCGAGCGGCTAAGCAAGATGCCTTGGAAGAAACCGTCAACTATGAAGCTTTGTACGAAGTTGTAAAACAAGAAATGCAAATCAGGTCCCGTTTATTGGAGCATATCGGATATAACATAATACAAACAGTTTTTCAGCAGTTTCCTTCCGTAAAACATGTAGAAATTAGTATCTCCAAGTTCAATCCCCCTATCGGAGGTGTCTGTAAACAAGCAAGAGTAACGCTAAGAGAAGACAGGGGGTAACTAAGCTTTTTCATCCTGATCAGGATGGGAAAATAAAAAGCCCTTGGCATCATCGCCTTCATAAAAATCCAAAACCAATCCAATAAGATACATAGTATCCTTTTTAGCGATGTATACGGCTACATGGGGAAGCGCATAAGTAACATCGTCATCTTTGGGTGTATCAAACCCTAACACAAAATTAACTCCTGCACAGCCGGCCCCCTTTACTCCAATGCGTAAACCGTATTGTTCAGGAATGTTCTTGTTACTTTTTATGTGTTGAATTTCTTTTAGGGCTTTATCTGTAATTGTAACAGGAATGTCCATAGTAGAATCTCGAAAATTAATTCCGATAATTGTGATTATAATAACTATCTTCAACTCAAAAATACACCAAAGTCAAATCTTTACCTAAACTAAACATTGGGAGTATATGGATACCGTTCTAGAATTTGCAAAATTATTAATACCTGCTGCGGCAGTACTTTATGGCATGTATTTGGTTGTTAAATCATTTGTCCAAAAAGAACTAAATCAAGCTGCCTTGGAACTACGGGGAAAAAATCATGAGATCGCTTTACCCATTAGACTACAGGCTTATGAACGGATAAGTTTGTTTTTAGAACGTACCGCTCTTAATAATTTGGTCATCCGTTTGAAAGAAAACACCTTTAGCGCCAAAGAATTTCAACTCGTATTGGTCAACGAGATACGGGAGGAATATAATCACAACATGAGCCAGCAGATTTACATTAGTGATCAAGCTTGGGAATTGGTAAAGAACGTAAAAGAGGAAACCATCGCATGTATTAACCAAGCAGGACAAGGATTACCAGAGGACGCGAAGAGTGTGGATTTGGTCAAGCAAATCTTTGAAGCATTGATGAAAAAACAAACGGACCCTGCTACACATGCTTTGTTGCAAATAAAACAGGAGGTTCGTACGTTATTTTAGAAGGGTTGGAACGGTTTTTGAAACCCTATAAGAAATCAACGACCAATTAATGAGTACAAAAATAACATCTGAAATATCGGGCCTAGCAAAGGTATCGCAAAAAGCGCAACGCACGGTGAAGGACCCCAAACGCCTTCAAAAACTACTAGAAGATTCTAAAGACAAGATGGGCAAAATCAATGTCAATGACGAAAAGGTCAAGGGCTTGATTGGAATGGTCCGTACCTTTATTCGTATGGTAAAAGCCTATATGAGAGGTGAATACCAAAAAGTTCCT
>JAJCYK010000503.1 GCA_029262935.1 Cytophagales bacterium
CAAAGACAGTAATTTTGAAGATTGGAATGGCTCTTTTCTCATGGGCGCACTGACATACCAACACCTAGTCCGCTACAATCCGGATACAGATGAAACCGTGATTGTTTTGCCCAAAGCAGGTAGAGTCCGTGACGTGGCCCAATTGCCAAGTGGAAATCTTGTGATCTTAATCGATCATTCTAGCCCGAGAAGGAAGGATACTGGACGTATTGTGAAGTTAGTGCCAAAAAAGAAAGAATAAATCCCCACAGAATCGTAATAAAAACAAAGAATGGAAGGATTTTGAATATTCAAACAGGATTGAATCAGACCTAATACCAAACACTTACGCCACACAAGATTGGGTTCAATCCATATATGTGAAAGTATTTGGTGCAAATAATTAAAGTGTCAGGATGGTAAATAATTTATGAAAACAAAAACGATAAGACTTGGTGGAGTGCCAGAACATTTCAACCTGCCTATACATCTTGCTATGGAAGATGGCAGTTTTGAAGCTAGGGGTGTAAAAGTAGCTTGGACCTCATTTAGTGGAGGCACCGGTCAGATGACTAAATCGTTAAGAAATGGTGAGGTGGATGCTTGCATATTACTCACTGAAGGTATCATAAAAGACATCATAGATGGAAATAAGTGCAAGATCATCTCCAGCTATATTAATACACCGCTGATATGGGGGGTGCATACAGGAGCCCAGAACAGCCTGGAGCATCTTAGTGAAATATACGACAAGCAATATGCGATAAGTCGATTGGGCTCCGGATCCCATTTAATGGCCATAGTGGATGCTACGGTCAATGATAAAAAGATCCTAAAAGATCAATTTACTATCATCAAAAATCTAGAGGGCGCCCTTGAATCATTGGAGGGTTTATCTACCGATGTGTTTTATTGGGAAAAGTATACGACAAAACCCTATGTAGATAGTGGCCAGTTGAGGAGGATTGGTAAATTTATCACTCCCTGGCCCTGTTTCATGATAGCGGCTACCCATGAAATATTGGACCAAGAACCTGATGCTATCATTAACATGCTCAGCACCATTCATAATGCTTGCAATAGCTTCATGCAAACAAACGACAACATCCCTCTGGTGGTAGCGCGATATGGGCAAAAGCTACCAGATGTAGAGCGTTGGTATCACGCTACTGAATGGGCCACCCATGGCTGGGTGAGCGACAAGATGCTGCGAAGCGTCGTACACAATCTCCAGGTTGCTGAAATCATAAACGAGGTGGATCATTTACCAGATTTAGTCTGGAACCGATAGTTTACAAGCACGAACTAAATATTTGCTAATTTGCGAACACACCTTGGCAGGTTAAAACCTGTTTAACGGAAAGCCCCATGAATCAAGAACATTTTACCAAACTGGAGCGCATGTATCTAAGCGCCAATATCAATACTAAAATTTTTGACTCCACTACTTGTAAAATTTCCCAAGAGCGATCCGAAATTGGTTTAAAGGTCGTGGATAAATATTTCCATGCTTTGGGCGCCATTCATGGGTCTGTATATTTCAAGCTCTTAGATGATGCGGCTTTTTTTGCAGTAAACTCCATTATTGAAGATGTTTTTGTATTAACCACTTCATTTCATATCAATCTGCTAAGACCAGCCCATAGGGGAATTATAAGGGCAACTGGGGAGGTGAAATTTAAATCCAAAGAGCTTTTCGTAGCGCAATCCGCTCTATACAACCAGGAAGGCCAACAAATTGCCATTGGTACTGGTAATTTTGCCAAAAGTAAGATTAAATTAAGTGCTGAAATTGGGTACATATAACCAAGCGCCACATCCCATGCCATCAAATTTCCTACATGTCCTGTTCTATGGTTACCTGGCGATTACAGTGGTATCTTGCAGTACTCCCGATGCCTCCAAACCTCCCAATGTATTGTTTATTGCTATCGACGATTTACGGCCAGAATTAGGCTGTTATGGAAATGAATTTATCAAAAGTCCCAGACTAGATCAAATCGCCTCGGAAGGGACATTATTTACCAACCACTTTACTCAAGTACCCACTTGTGGGCCTTCGCGTTATTGCCTGCTTACTGGATTACGTCCGCAGGGAGAAGCCTATCTTAATAATAATATTGCGGAAAAAGTTCTATCAAATCAGCCCGCAGGATCCGTACCAGAGAGTTTTATACATCATCTTAAGAACAACGGGTACTATACCGTAGGCATTGGAAAAATAAGCCACTCTGCAGATGGGTATCTCTATGGTTATGAAGACAGTGTCTCCACAGTAAGAGAACTGCCTCACAGCTGGAGTGAATTGCTTTTTAATCCGGGTAAGTGGCAAACTGGTTGGAACGCTTTCTTCGCTTATGCCAACGGAGAAAATCGACAAAGTCTACAAAAGCAAGTCAAGCCTTACGAGCAGGGCCAAGTCGGCGACTTGGGATATCCAGATGGGCTTACCACGAAATTAGCGCTAACCAAACTAAAGGAATTGAAAAATAGCAAGCAACCCTTTTTTATGGGTGTGGGCTTTTTTAAACCCCACTTACCGTTTAATGCTCCTATGAAATATTGGGAACTGTATGATCAAGATAGCATTCCTATTTCTCCAAATCCTGAGATTCCTAAGAATATCCATGCAGCTAGCCTACATGAATCTGGTGAATTCAATCAATATCTCCTGGGAGATGAGCAAGCGACACTTGCTCTTCCCGTATCACCGGCATACGCCAGGAAACTAAAACACGCCTACGCTGCTTGTATCAGCTATGTGGATGATCAAGTGGGGAAAATCATGGATGAACTTGAGGCCTTAGAATTAGCTGAAAATACCATTGTCGTGGTTTGGGGAGATCACGGATGGCATTTGGGGGATCAACAAATGTGGGGGAAACACAGTCTTTTTGAAAACGCCTTAAA
>JAJCYK010000504.1 GCA_029262935.1 Cytophagales bacterium
TATTAGATCAATTAATTAAACCAACATGATCAACACAATCTACAACCTAATAATGAAACTCTTTGTACCTGTATTGGTGGCCTCTGGGATTGTACTAACTATTGCACTTTATCAATTAACTTTTACTTAATATGGAACATATAATATTTGTAAAAATGGCAGGGTGGATATTTGCCCTTGGAATGCTTGGGATAATTATATCTTGTATTGTTACCAATATGGAAGCAGTAGTGATAATATTTTACATTACAACATTATTACTGCTTGGAACATTTATTGCCTCCTTAATAGTAGGTATTCATTAATAACCGCCTATGAACAAATAAACAACTAGGCAGTTGATGGTTAAGTGGAGCGAGTGGCGGAATAGGTAGACGCTAGAAGGTTCAATTCCTTCGGGGGTACCATGACCCCTCTGGGGAGTAGGTGACAGCCGGTACGGGGTAAAATTCCCCACACTATGCAAGGTGACTATACGAGTCACCATCGGTGTTAAAAACCGAAGGCGGCGAAAGATCTCGTCAAATCCTTGCCTCGCTCCACCTAGCCATCAACAAAAACTTAAATCTTAAACAAAAATCAAAATGAAAAATTTAAACAACAAAGTAGCAACAATCACCGTAGCGTTAATACTCTTTATTGTAGCCATCCTAATAGCATGCGTAGCAGTAGACGCAGCTACACCAAGAGAGTTTGAATACCAACCTAAAACACCAGCTAAACAGGCTATGTACGAACAGAAAGAGTACGAAAAGTGTTTAGCAGAAAAAGAGCTTGCACAAGCTAAACTAGAAGATGTTGCAAATTATGCAACAACTGAAACAGATGTAGATTTAAACGAAATGAAACGTAAAAGGAATGTAGACTGTTTAGAGATAATGAAGGAGGAGCCAGCAATGCCAGAGGTGAAAAGTGAGGTAAAAGAAAGAAGATATGTAGCAGCTCCGCTATACTTAATAGACAAGGTGGCATACGGCGTAGCAATGGCCGAAACTAAAAATTGCACACTTGGGTATGGGAAAGAATATAATAATTGTTTCGGAATCAAAAATGGGAATACTGCACCTTGTAAAAATATAGGTAGAAACAATATGTGTATCTACGACACGCCAGAAGAAAGCTATGCAGCGTTCAATAAAATTTGGAAAAAGTGGTATGGTGGAGGATTGCCCACGTGGAATGATGCTGTGAAGTGGACGGGCAATGATAGGCCACAAAATTGGATTGATAACGTAAATCATTATTATACAAAAGCATAAATTAACAACTGGCTCAGAATCGTAAATCAATATTATAATTCTTAAAAATACACTATGACTAAACGAGCAAGGTTAGGAGCATATGAAGCTATAGGTTCAATGCTTGAGAGGCAACAAATAAGACGACAGCTAGCATCTGCAAATTACAATTTATGGAATGCTGTTAAAAAGCTGCGCCCGCTATTTTCTAAGCAGGAATATGGGATGTTAAAGTTTAGATTGATAGAAAGAAAGACACTTGAAGAGACGGGAAGAGAATACGGGATAAGCAGGGAGAGGGTTAGGCAGATTGAGAATAGGATATTTAAGAAGTTAGAAGAAGAAGCGGGGAGAGTGGGAGCACTTAACGGGCATTTTTATTAAAATTATTAATTAATCATGACCAACTGCAAACACAACAAGGAGCTAGACATTGTCCATCTAGGCGGGAAAGGTGAAGTTAAGCAAGATGAATTGTGTTTGGAGTGTCCTGAACTAGATAAGGACGTAGCTATGGGCGTGTCTCAATGGCGAGAGTATGGCAAAAAGCGTGGATACTGGCAATACTTTGAAGAGCAATTTAACAAAGAGAAGCTGGAGATTGAAAGTACTGCAATTGTCAAGGTGCTTAAATGGGTAAGATTTCTATTCACATATAAACATCCAGATGAAATTAATGATGAATGCAGAATGTTCATCAAAAGAGAGTGTGACAACTTCCCACACCTAAAAGATATTAAAAGGTACTAATCAACACCCACCAAATAACCTTTAACCTCTATTGTGGAATGAAGCATGGATCACTATTTAGCGGCATTGGAGGCTTCATAGATTACTAGTATTGACAATCTTATCCCTGTAGATATAATGTACATATGGCTAATAAGCATACTAAAACAAATCCAAATATGAATCTCATGAAAAAGTTATACTTTTCTGGCATGACGCAAATTGAAGTTGCAGAAGAAATGGGGCTTACTCAAAAAATAGTCTGGCGTTGCTTGAGAGATGCAGGGGTAAAATGTCGAAAAGCTGCCAAGCGAAATCAATATGGAATCAATAATAATTCATGGAAGGGGAAGGACGCTAGCTATGCTGCTTTTCATTACAGAATATATAAACTAAAAGGGCGACCATTGTATTGTGAAGTATGCCACACAAAAGATAAGTCCAAGCATTACGATTGGGCTAGTCTGTCTGGAAAGTATGACGACCCTAGCGATTATAAGAGAATGTGTAGGTCGTGCCACTGGAAATATGATAAAACGCATTTAAATTTCAAGGGAGGTGATGCCATATGATACCACTTAAGCACGGAAGCTTGTTTTCTGGTATCGGTTAAGGAGGCTTTGATCTCGCAGCCGAGTGGATGGGGTGGACCAACATATTTCAAGTCGAAAAAGATCCCTACTGCACGGAGCTATTAAAATTAAGATTCCCTAAAACAGCACACCATGACGACATTAAAACATTCCCCGCAGCAAACTACGCTAGACGAATTGATGTCCTCACGGGGGGATTCCCCTGCCAAGGATTCAGCCAAGCAGGAAAAAGAAAAGGCCGTAACGATGATCGCTACCTCTGGCCAGAAATGCTTAGAACTATACAAATTATCAAGCCAACATGGGTCATTGCTGAAAATGTTCGTGGAATCCTTAGTATTGAGCAAGGCGTGGTTTTCGAGCAAGTGTGTGCTGACTTGGAAAATGAAGGATACGAAGTTCAAGCGTTCAATATTCCAGCTTGCAGCCTCAACGCCCCGCACAGGAGAGAAAGGATCTGGTTTGTTGCCTACCGCAAGAGCGAGTATGGCAAACGGAGCAAGTCAAAAAGAAATCGCCAATGGAAACCCAAAGGGCAGGCTGAAAACGGAAATAGCAATGCTACCAACCCCACAAGCAATAGATGCAGCAGGGAAAGGTCGAGCACCAAGGTTGAAAAAGGATATGAAAAGAAACCCAGATACTCCAGGGAGCTGGAGGGCAGACCTCAAGGATGTGGTTTATGGCAACAAAACTGGCTTGAAGTTGCAACCAAACTTTGTAGCGTGGATGATGGGCTTCCCGCAGAACTGGACGGATTTAAATTATCCAAATCAAAGCATAGAGCGGAACAACTAAAAGGCTACGGAAATGCTATAGTGCCACAGGTAGCGTATCAAATCTTTAAAGCAATAAACCATGACTGAACTAAAAATAACCAGAGTAGACGAAGCCACCGTCCGCATACGAGCAAAAGAAATCGGAACGGATGAGATTATTGATAATGAATATATTGGAGAACGCATACAGCAGATCATGGCAGATGTTGAAGAAGCAACAGCGCGCGCAACAAATAAAGGATTAACGCCAGAAGTCGGCATAGCAATAGAAGTTTTTACAACAGGAATGGAAGCATTAGCAATTAGATATTATAGCAAGGAAGAGTTTACTGATACAGCCGCCTTTAAAGTTGCATGTAAGGAGTTGAAAAGGGAAATAGGAAGGCGGCTAGGCGAACAAACAATTAAGGATTTTTTGGGAGAATATTTTGGAAGAGATATACCAGATACGTTACGCAGCCCTTCAACAAGTTTAATATTACCGCCAGCAGAGAGTGGTATAATTGAAACATCATGAAAAAATATACTCCAAAATCAGAGAAATGGTTTAAGAAAAGAATTGGCAAAAGAATCTATAGAGATCCTGTAGATTGTTGTTTTTATTGCGGGGATATAGCGGATAATGGACTAACTGTTCAAGACGACTTTCATGCAGCACATCTTGCTGCTACTGATTCAGACTTTGGAGCGGAGGGTACATTTTTAAATTATAGAGATAAACTATGAAGAAAATATTAGCCAAAAATTGCAAATGCTGTAAATGTGGAAAGCAAGCTGTAGCCTTCTGGAATCCGTACTGTAGAAAATGCGTTGATGAATCTAAAATGGAAGTGTTATCTCAAATATTTAATCAATAACAAACACAATATGAAAATAACAACATCAAGAACTGGACACGGCATGACAACCTTGGAGGATGGAACAAAAGAATATACATTGCATTTTTATGATGAAGAAGGAAATCACACCCTAACTCTAAATCAGCACGAATATGATCAGCTTTGTGAACAATTAAAAGATAAACTTTAATATTGTGAAAAAACTCTTAATAATCTTACTACTCCTCCCTAACGTCGCATTTGCCCATATAAGCCCGCAAGAACTTTTAACATGCACAAACTCATTTAGAACCGAAAACGTGAAATTAGACCCTATCCTGTCGTACGTGGCGCGCATCAGAGCTAGAGACATGGTTGTGAATGACTATTTTGCACATAAAAACCCAATAACAGGGTTGGGCGCAGGTAACATTTTGGACAAAATAGAGTACAATTGGAAACGAGGAGGCGAGAATTTGGCACGAAGATTTAAAAACGCAGATGATGTTTGCAGGGCATGGATGGATAGCCCTACGCACAAAGACAATATACTAGGTGATTACGAAAGAGTGGGCTTCGCGGTTAGAGGGGATTTGGTTGTACAAATATTTTCAACGCCCTAGAAGCCTTTATTTCTTAACAAAAATCTATGCCACACAAATATCTTACGCCTTACCAATGAAGGAAAGAACGCGCCAAAATAGGTGTTAAGCTTGAAATGAGAGATAAGAAGTTTAGACTTGATCAAGTAAATAATAACAAAAATATTTATGGAAAAAGACATAATGAAGTTGTTCAAGAAGTATCTAATAATAAACAGAAAGTCCGGGAATCCAGCAACTCTGGAGGAGCTAAGAAAACTTATTTTGCGCCTGAGGGAGTTTGCGGATCATGAGAATTGATATTACTTTTTTGTTCGCAACCAGTCAGGATATGGAATCTTCTTTATTTTTTTAATTGGAGATTTAAGCCATGTTGGTTCGGGGATTCCTTTTTGAACTCCATCATAAGAGATGTTGTACTTTTTGTATAAGAATTTCAATCTCTTAACTGGATTAGTGTTGTAGCCTTTGAAGTTCCACAGCTTACGCCACATAATATTATCTTCCAAATTAACAGGTCGCCGTGTAATCACTTCCAGATGAAGATGTGGGCGGCTTGACCGAATGCCTGTATTTCCTGTTATGCCTAAAAGTTCACCTCTTTTTACATGATCATTAACTTTCACTCGATTAGATTTCATGTGGGCAAAAACCCAAATGTCACCTGTTGAGGCGTGCAGAAGATAAATACATCTCCCCATCTCCAATTGCCTTGGAGCAATCTTAACAACGTACCCAGTCACAGGACTCGGCAAACTCTCATACGTGTAATCGTGATCGGTTCCAGTATGACCTTTTGAAACGTTATACCACCTATGCTTCCGGCGGTATCTATTGATTACCTTGGATTGCAATATGTGTTTCATGCCTCCATTGTAGCAAACAAAACACCCGTTGACAATTAAATGCCCACAGGTGTAATGTGTTATTAGCTTATTTAATAACATCCACATCATGACACAAGACATCAAAACTTTCAAGAACGACTCAGATTATATGTGGGTTCGGGACTTTGCCAAACAATTAGGCATTACAGGCTCTGCAATTTCACACTGGCTAAAAAAACACCCAGACTTAAAACACGAATATGCTAAGTATTTCGGGAGGAGACTTTACATACACAAGAATATGTTGACCAGATACATTACTAGAAAAGGCACAAGCGGACAGACTGACGATGAAGTAACTTCATCAATGCTCAAAGCTAAAGATAAAGTGGCAGAGAAAGCTAATCTTACACCTATCCAGGCATTGTTAAGTGCAGTACAGCAAATGGCAACAATGGAACAAAACTTTTCTGAATTAAAACAAGAAATTCAAGAGGTTAGACAGATCGCTACCGAAGCTCCACCAGAGCATATTACAAATCCACAACGCGAATACCTAAACGAACGTGTCCGCAACTACTCAGCTCAAACAGAGATTCCTTACTGGAGAATATGGAACAACCTACATAACGCTGTTGGGAAACCCAGCATCAACGAATATGAGTTCACTGATTACAAACTCGCCATGCATCATTTAAGAAAATGGTACAAAGCTTCCGGAATATCTTATAATTAAGCCTTGACAATTTCCGGTGACATATGTTATAAGTAGCTCTTATTTTTAACAAGACTCTATGTACAAAGCATTCAAAGCCTTAGTCTACGAATTAGACTGGAGAGAAAACGAAACCGCCTACTATGTGTGGGGATGCATAGGTTTATGGATCCTCGTATCAGTAGTATTTCATATGATGGGTGTTGAATCCAGTGGAGACTACATGATGGAAGTTGCTGGAAATTAATTATCTACTGGCAAGATAATCCGCAAACGCTTCATACTCCTTGTTTGTCATGCCATCAATTAGTTCTTGAGCTTTCTCTCTTTCCCCACTAGCTTTTAATTGCCTAATCTTTTCTACATAAGCAGGAGCTCTTGCTGCAATTGGAGCTTTTCGGATTGCTTTTACCAACGGATCCACCTTCGCTTCCTTAACGAGCTTTTCGAATTTGTCGTAAACATTATCATCCATCCCGTCAATAACCTTCTGAGCTCCTTTAAGATCTCCTTCTGCTTTCAATCTTTTTACTTCTTCATAAGCTTTTTTAGCATCCTTTGTCACCTTCTCGCTCTATGTAGCTGAATCCTTCCTCCCCTCCTCTAATACGTCCAGCACTCCTTGGTCTTCTCCTCCAACACCCTTCGGCCTTTTCTTCTTCCCTCCGGATAATGCATACGGCGTGTATATCAACCTCCTTATGTCTTCTGTCTCTCCTGTTAATAATTCAGCAGCTCCAGTAGCAACCGTCTTAAAAGGTTTATAAGGAGCTCCTACGAATTTTGATCCTGCCTCTGCCATTTCATCTACTGTGTCCCAAACATCTTCTGGCGTAATATCCTCAGATTTTACTAGCTTCACCACTTTATCCATAGCATCCAACATATCATCCACGGCCATTAATGGACCAGGAGTTACTGATCCCCCAAACCTGTCAGCTCCAGAGAAGACACTAGCGACTGCACTAAATGCATTTCCAGCCCATAAAATACCATTGAGTGGACCAAGAAGATTAGCTTTTAACTGATTCTCAGCTCTATATTCAAAAGCATCTGCTGTAAGTTGAAACATTGATGGAAGTAGAGACCATGAAACATACAGCTTTTTAAGATTCTCCATCTTGCTTCCTCTTCCATATTTAAGATTCCTTACTGCCCCACTTGCAATTCTGTAGTATTGATTCTGTGAGGTTTGAAACATAGTTGCTAGTTTTCCCC
>JAJCYK010000505.1 GCA_029262935.1 Cytophagales bacterium
GATTCCTGGATCAGGATTTACTTTCATACAATTCTGATGAGTCTATTTTACAAGTTGCCATGCAAGCTTTTGCGGAAGCCAATAAAGTCCAAAAACAAATAGACAAAGTGCTTCATGATATGGAAACCAACTACCAAGACCAGTTGGTGGAAAAGCTAACGAGCCTGCAAGAGCACTTTGATCGGTTGGATGGTTACACCATGCAGGCAAAATCAGAGGAGATCCTGGAGGGTTTTGTTTTTTAAACTGCGGTCCTATCCCGTCCTCTCAATGAATTTTCCGGAGGTTGGCGTATGCGAGTAATGCTGGCGAAGTTACTATTGGAAAAGCCCGATCTATTAATGTTGGATGAACCTACCAACCACTTGGATCTACCTTCCATCCGTTGGGTGGAGCAATATTTAAGATCATATGAAGGAGCTGTCTTGGTGGTCTCACATGACCGTAGGTTTTTGGATCAGGTTTGTTTAACTATGGTAGAGGTGGCGCAACAAAGCTTGATTGTATATCCGGGTAATTACAGCAACTATTTAGATGAGAAAGCTTTGCGATCAGAGATTCACAACAATGCGTTTCAAAATCAACAACAAAAGATTAAGCAGTCCGAGCAATTCATTAATCGCTTTCGCGCCAAATCAACGAAAGCCAGACAGGTACAATCCAGAATAAAGTCGCTAGAGCGTATGGATAAAATTGAGGAAATCAGCGATACGGTAGCTCCGGTTAATTTTCGGTTTGACTTTAGTCAGAAATCCGGTCGTTTCGTCAGTACTTTAAAAGATGTTTCCAAGTCATATGGCTCTTTAGAAATATTCCAACAAGCTTCTGCCCTTATAGAGCGTGGTGATAAAATTGCCCTCATTGGCGCCAATGGTAAAGGCAAGTCGACTTTATTAAGGATCATATCAGGCAACGAATCGATAGGAGGAGAAAGCCAACTGGGATACAATGTAAATATGGCTTTTTATGCCCAGCATCAATTAGAATCCCTAAATGTAGACAATGAGATACTTGAAGAACTTAAACAGGCGGGCAGTGGCAAAAGTGATTTAGAATTACGGGGAGTGCTGGGATGTTTTCTTTTTCGTGAAGAGGATGTCTTTAAAAAAATAAAAGTCTTGTCAGGGGGTGAGAAATCTAGAGTGGCGCTAGCTAAAACCATGATTTCTGAGGCAAATTTCCTGCTACTTGATGAACCGACCAATCATCTTGATATGCAATCCGTACAGATATTAATTCAAGCATTAAACCAATACAAAGGCAGCTTTCTTATTGTAAGTCACGATCGTCATTTCATCTCTAAAGTAGCGAATAAGATTTGGTACATCCAAGGCAAAGAACTCAAGTCCTACCCTGGAAATTATCAAGAATATGAATATTGGCGTTCCCAACAAGCTCCCACAAAAACTTTAGAAAAGACCGGTGCAAAGCCAAAAGTACAGAAAAAGAAAAAACCAACGATACAGTCACCCTCTGAGCCTTTAAAAGAACTGCAAAAGTCGTTGACTACCATAGAAAACCAAATAACTTCCTGTGAAGCCTTAAAAAACGAATTGGAGGTTAAACTTTCTGATCCCAAGGTATTCAGTGACCCTAGTCTTCTGGAAGAAACCACTGAGGCCTTTCAGAAGAATCAAGAGAAACTAAACCATTTGAATGAACAGTGGGAAACTCTGGCTACAAAAATTGATGGCATATCTACAGAAAAGTAACACTAAAATACTAAGCCCAGAGTAATGGTAGTGCGTTCATAAGTACGGTCTTCCACATTCAAAATTCGTACGCCATTTCCTATGTCCAATGGTGTATATGTAGTCTCTGAACGCTGTCGTAAATATGCTACTTTCAACAACCACGCGTGCCCCCCGGCATGTAACTTAAGACCTGCTCCGGGCTCAAAGTAAAACCCTCCTTTACTTTTGTCCACAAGATTATTGAGCACATCTCTTTCAGATGCAATGCTCCAACCTACACGCAATGCGTAGAACGGAGTTACTCTAGTCTTGGTAAGGTCGCCTTGGACTTCAGCAAAGAATGGGGTATGCTTAAATTCAGGAAAGTAATACCAACCCATTCCCAGCCCTACCCCCAAGAGCGGTTTAAATTTATATCCAGCAACTACCGAAATATTAGGATTTCCTTCCAAGGGAAACTCTTGGTGTCTTTTACCTAAAGACACTCCAAAATTGACCTGGTAAAAGGGGCCCTCCACTTTTCTTTGAAAATAAAGGGGGTTTAATTTCCCCGTTTTAAGAGATGCAATGGCGTCCAATGGAAAGGATATAGCCTTTTCGTCGTTCATGTGCACGAGCACTTCATCATCGGTAATTTCAGTGATACCCCAAACTACACTGCCATTTTTCAGGACTACCTTATCTAAATACTTATCTACTTGGGCTACCCCTTGCACGGTGCAAAAAAGACCTACCAATATGGCAGCCAGATATCTCAGACAAAACAAACCCATATTACTGAGGTTGCACATTGATCACACTTAATAACTTTAAATTAGTAGGATCACTGTAATCAAATTGATAAATACCCTGATCACCTACCATTATTAAATGACTGTCAACGGCAATAACATCATACGCCGGTATCGAAGCTAGGTGAGCGATCATATTTTTATCTATCGTTTCTTTGTTGCTGACATCAAAGACCTTTAATCCATGTTTTCCCTCACATAAAAACAACAAGTTTTGATCAATGGCCAATCCGTGGGGGCTTGCCATGGGGTAACTGCGTAGTAAAAAAGGTTGATCTACCCGGCTTATATCAATTACATCAAGTTGGCTCAAGGAGCCAAAACATAAATTCCCAGTTCTTAAAGTTACATAAGCGTAATTACCTTGGGCCACCACGGGGTCACAAGCTCTAGCATGATCAAAGGCACTTAGAAACTGCGGTGATTGAGGTACGCTATTGTCAAATATTTGCATGCCCGTGTTACCACCAATAAATAATTTGTTGTTATAAGGGAATATGGTTTCAATACCCCAACCAATGTTTATGGTACTTAACTTGGCAGGGTCTGTTAAGGTAGTTAGGTCAAATACGTGCATACTCCAGCTGTCTACGATATAAAGGTAATCTTGGTAGATAGCGAAACGAGCAAATGAACCGCCCAACCCATTTCCAGGACTAGCACCACTTTCTGCTGAGGCACTTAAGGCGTTGGCTTGATCCAACGTAAACCAGGCTCCTCCTCCGGATCCCACTGCTGGAAAAGCAAAACCTTCATCACAATCATATACCTGAGTAGATTCTAACTCAATGAAATCAGTTACAAATCCAGTTTGCTCATCATTGGAAAACCCCATTACTAACATGTTTTGAATCACATTTTCCAAACGGGTAATTTGTTTCACTTCCGTGGGGTCAGAAATGTCTAGGACCACCAAGTCCACAAAACTATCGACATACATGATGTTGCCTTTCACAGCCACATCAAAACTTC
This sequence comes from Cytophagales bacterium, assembly GCA_029262935.1. Classification (GTDB taxonomy): domain Bacteria; phylum Bacteroidota; class Bacteroidia; order Cytophagales; family Cyclobacteriaceae; genus JAJCYK01. The sequence continues at coordinate 3,458 of JAJCYK010000505.1, forward strand.
CAGGAATATTCAGAAATGTGAGAGGAATAGGATTACTCTTATCATTATTATTAAAAATATGGACGCCTTTTCCCAACTCATTAATAAACAGGAAGTGGTCCTTTCGATAGATTTTACCAGGGTTCTCCAAACTCTGTGGGGGTAAGCTAGTAAAGGAAGCTCTCACTTCGGCTGCTGAAGTATAAACAGGCTCCAGGTAAACATAAGTTTCTGTATTCTGACAATCGTCAGTACAGCTAAAAAGGCTAAACCCTAAAACTATGAGTATCCATAGTACTATTGCTGCACCTAAATTTTTAAATAACTGTTGGTTCTTTTTCATAGCCAAAAATTTTCTATTCGTTGTTATGGTTCGCCCCGTTGTTAACTGTGTTTCTTATTTAAAACTGTATTTTACTCCTATTCCTACCCCAAATGCGGAAGGAAAGCTGGTATAACTATTATCAGGTTTCGTAAACTGGTTAATGGCCACTTTGTATTGTGGTTGTATCGTAATACTGTAGCGTGGCAAGATTTCATAACTAGCTTCTGCACCGAAGATTCCACTAAAATAAACGGAGCGATAAGGTGAATTACTGCCAGGGTTGATGGTCACTCGATCCAAACTTGGGTTGGAAGGAGATATGGTATTCTTAAGAAAAAGGTCAGTAGCAATTCCCGCATTAATAGTTAACTGAATTCTGCTGTTCAGCACTCGATATCCTGCTTCTAACGGAATGGATATAAACTGAAAGTCATTATCAAGGTTGGTTGGAGCAAATCTAATGCTCCCGTCCGCATTTGCCAGGTCAAGCGATTCGACCACACTAGAAAATGCCGGAGTTTGATTGATGGCCGCGTTGGTGCTGCTTTGCAAGCTATTGCGGAAATACTGAAGCCCACTGTTTACTTCCCATCGTTCCGATATTTTCATACCAAAGTCCATGGAAACAGCAAATGAAAAG
>JAJCYK010000506.1 GCA_029262935.1 Cytophagales bacterium
GTGAATCGTTTGTTTTTTGGTTTTAAACCGTCAGTGGGATTATATTAGTATTCAATAAAACCAATACGCTCATGGCTCGCGTTAGCATCTTTACCCTTTTTATCTCTTCACTACTATTTCATGGATGTCAGGAACAAAGGAAAGAACAAATAACGAATACGGTTCCGCCAAACGTACTGTTTATTCTAGCAGACGATTTGGGCTACCATGACCTTAGTGTTACCGGAAGTACCTACTATGAAACTCCAAATATTGATCGTATTGCTATTGAAGGTATGATGTTTACCAATGGTTATGCTGCTTCTAGAGTCTGTAGTCCTTCCAGAGCAAGCATTATGTTAGGAACATTTCCTTCCAGACATGGCATTACCGACTGGATTGGAGCTAAAACCGGCGAAGATTGGAGAACGGTGGGGCGGCACAACAAGCTGTTACCACCAGACTACTTACACCACCTACCTGCAGTTGCAACCACCTTACCTGAAGCATTTAGTCAATCGGGGTACAAAACATTCTTTGCCGGAAAATGGCATTTGGGTTCAGCGGGTTCTTGGCCTCAAGATCATGGCTTCGATATAAACCAAGGGGGTTGGGAAGCAGGCAGTCCCAATGGCGGTTATTTCTCTCCATTTGAAAACCCTAACCTTGAAAACCGTGAAGATGGAGAAAACCTTTCCATGCGCCTGGCCCAAGAAACCGTCGAGTTTTTAAAGGAGCACAATCCGAAAACCACCGGGCAACCTGTTTTTGCCTACCTCTCCTTTTATGCCGTACACGGACCCATCCAGACTACCCGGGAAAAGTGGCTAAAATACCAGCAAAAAGCTCAGAGACTGGGAGTGGCAGAAACGGGTTTTAAGATGGGTCATTTTTTGCCCATAAGACAAGTCCAGGACAACCCGGTATATGCAGGCTTGGTGGGTGCCATGGACAACGCGGTAGGCGTAGTATTGGATGCTCTGGTGGAGCTGGGACTCAGTGAAAACACCATTATCGTGTTTACCTCAGACAACGGGGGAGTTGCTGCTGGAGATGCTTTTGCCACTTCAAATCTTCCGTTACAAGCCGGCAAAGGGTATCAGTTTGAGGGAGGCATTCGAGAACCTTATTTTATTAAAGCACCTGGTGTTACTAAAGCAGGGGCAACATGTGATGTTCCCGTAAGTGGTACAGATTTTTATCCGACTTTACTGGATTTAGCAGGGTTGGCATTGAAGCCAAATCAGCACCTTGATGGGAAAAGCCTTGTTCCTTTGTTAAGAGGAGGGACCATGAAGGAACGATTGCTTTACTGGCACTATCCGCATTATGGCAATCAAGGAGGGGAACCTTCTTCAATGATTCGTCAAGGTGATTGGAAGCTCATACACTATTATGAAGACGGCCGAGAAGAATTGTACGACTTAAAAGAAGATTTGGAAGAAGTACATAATATGGCCAGTGCTTACCCAGATAAGGTGAAGTTGCTTAGTGATCAACTCTTTGCACATCTTAAAGACGTAGGGGCCCGTTTCCCTGCTCCCGATCCCATATATAGTGAAACCGAGGAATTGAAGTATTTGAACCAAATTGTAAATAAGCGGTGGCCTGAACTAGAGGAGCAACGCCTTCAATTCCTTTCTCCTGATTTTGATCCAAAAAACGATTGGTGGGGTAGTGCAGCGACTGTGGACTAAGTGAACCCATATCTATTAAAGTTCCTTTTGATAAGATAAGACATTGTCAACTTCTCGAAGGTTAAAGGGACATAACGACAGGCGCACTTGACTTAACTCCAATTGGAACAGTCAATCAAATCAAAACCGTCTCTTTTCCAGATATCTCATAAGGGATTGTTTGTAGGTCCTTCCGATAGGGATAGTTGTGTCACAAATCCACAAGGAACGGGCACTATACTTTTCTATTTTGTCTAGCGCCACGATGTATGACTTGTGCACCCTGTAAAACTTGCCTGGGGACAATTTGGGTAAATAGTGCGCCAAATTCCCTGATATGGTAAACTTTTGCTCGGATAGCTGTAGGATGCTGTAGTTTCTGTCACCATGAATAAATAGAAGGTCATTTTCATATATCCTGACATAATGTGAACCATCCTTGATAAAAAAGAACCGGTTAGTTTCTTCTTTGTCCTGAACTACCGGATTTATAGATAGAACGTTTTGCTCTATAGACTTGCTAACTGCACCTAAAAATCGCTCGTAAGCTATCGGTTTTAGCAAATAATCAATTACTCCTAGCTCTAAAGCTTCCAAGGCGTATTCCTTATAAGCCGTGGTGATAATGATCTTTGGAGGATATTTCAATATTTTGATAAACTGTAACCCGTTTACTCCGGGCATCTGAATATCTAAAAAAACCAGATCGACTGATTGCGTCTGGATATAGTAGAGTCCCTCAAAAGCATTTACAAAGGACTTAACAAGCTCAAGACCATGAGTGTGCTTAACATGTTTGCTCAACACCTTAATGCTTAACGGCTCATCATCGATAATTACGCATTTCATGATACTACTAACGGTATTTTAAGAAAAATCCAAAACTGATCAGCATGGTCTTCAATGTTTAGTTCAAACTGATCCTTATAATAATAGATTAATCTTTGTTTTACATTGTACAAACCAATGCCGGATTGATCAATATTAGTATCCTTATGGGAACCCTTGAAATTCTTTAGTGTCAAAGTTATATAATGCTCTTCTATCTGAATCTGACTACGGATCCAGCATTTATCGTATTCTTTCGCAGGACCATGTTTAAAAGCATTTTCCATGAAGGGTAAAAGGAGCAGAGGTACGATTTTCTTTTCACTGGTCTCTCCGGAAATGGTGAATTCCATGCTCAGTTTTTCACCATACCGTATCCTTTCAATGCCAATATAATTCTTTAGGCATTCTAAGTCATCTTTTAACTGGACTAAGGGTTTACTTCCCTCATAAATAATGAATCGTAATAAATCAGATAGTTTAACCACCATATTTGACGCCAACTGAGGGTTTTCCATTATATGGGCATAAAGACCATTCAATGTATTAAAGAGAAAATGCGGGTGTAGTTGTGATTTTAAAAGTTGTAACTCATTTTGAGCATTTATTTTTTCAAGCTCAAGCAGTCCACGCTCTTGTTGTTCTCGGTCTTTTAACAACTTTATCACCACTGCCAAGGAGGAGACGATGATCAAATCAAGCAATGGTGAGACCATTTTAGTCAAGCTTTTCGGTATTAAAGCTATCTGTATCTCAGGGTAATACATGGGATACAGTATAAAGGAAAGACCTACATGTAACAACCAGACAGAAAGTACCAGGGCTAGGGAAAACTGGAGAACCGCTGGTACATACTTTCTCTGTAATAGGTAATGTGGCAAGGTAAAATAAAGGGTGAAGTATACCAGGAACATCTTAGCGGGCAAAGAAGCCAACTCATAAGTAAGATGTATTCCTAGGGCTGGTTCTTTCACATTGTAGATGCCCACCGTAAAAATGATATACAATGCCCAGAATAAAATATGTCGATTAACCTGCTTATTAATCATAGTAAAGCATAGAACCCAAACATAAATCAATTCCCCTTCTAAATGTTAAGAATGAGTATGTAAAACAAATATTTAAGTACAAAAAGTATCTTTTTAAGTACGAAATACATTCGATCTTTTCTTAGGACGATATATACCCAAAAGCGAGTAGTATAGAGACTTCCTGAAGCTATATTTTGAACAATCAGCATATTGCCTATTCGAAAACCCCATTTTTATGAGAAACGTTAATCGCAGGAAGTTTATACAAAACCTAAGTATTCTGAGTGTTGCTCCTTTCACCATGCCTTTTGCTACCCATGCCTTGGGCCCAGCCGCAACATTGAACGTATTGGTATTGGGCGGGACAAATTTTGTTGGACCTGCGGTTGTAAATTCACTTTTGAACAAGGGACATCAAGTGACTTTATTCAATAGAGGCATTACTAACCCTTTGCTTTTTCCAGGGCTTCGGAAAATAAGAGGGGACCGTAAAAGAGGAAAAGCAGGATACAAACTTTTAAAAGAGGACAACAGTCATTGGGATGTAGTTATTGATGTTTGGCCGCAAAACCCTCACTATGTAGAAGAGGCCATACAGGCAATTAAAGACAAAGCCACTCATTACATCTTTATCTCAAGTATAGCGGTTTATTCCAACTATAAAATTGTGGGAATGAATGAAGATGCGCGCCTGAGAGAAGCAACTAGTTATGTTGAAGGCAATTACAATCAGAATAAGGTACTCTGCGAACAGGTGGTTAAAAAGTATTTTCCAGCGAACTTTACCATTGTACGTCCTGGGGCTATCATCGGCGACCGAGATTCGGGTCCTTTTGCTACAGATTTGTTGAACAGAGTGGCTAACTGTAAGGAGATTTTCGCTCCTCAATCAAACGATCCTGTACAATTCATAGATGCTGTGGATATTGGTCGTTTTCTTGCACAATGTGCTGAGAGCAAAGTAACGGGTCATTTTACCCTAGTGGGACCCCAAGAGAAGTTAGGCTATAGGGAAATGTTATTGACTATTAAAGAAACCTTGAAGAGCAAGGTTAAAATTCATTGGATAGACCCAAATTACTTAACTATAAAAATGAAGCTTGAGCCGTTTATGGATGTTCCTTTCTGGATTCCTATTGATTCCGATCCAGATCCAGGATTTTACCAAATCAGCAATGACCGAGCCATTAAAAGCGGGCTGGTATTTTCAGATTTTAAAGAAACCATTAGGCGCAGTTATGACTCGTTTAAAAGTAAAAGATTCATACCGGAGGAGGGCTCAGAATTGACATTTGGCATAACTCCAGCAAGAGAAAAAGAGATCATTTCGCTTTGGAAAGAGAGCTTGAATGATTGAAGAGTAAATTGAATCAAATGCAATTGGTTTCATTTAGGTTGGCTACATCTTCAGGTAGAATACACCTGTTTCTTATTTAACTTCTAAACGGTAGTAAACCCGAATCGATCATTCGAGCAACTATGGGCAGCACTATGTGCATTTTATGGCAAGTTTTGGTTTTTCTTTTTAAGAGATAGAAGCAACCTAAGGTGTGTTTTAAGCATCCTCCCTAAAAGAAGCTTTATGAAAACAATAGTTGTCAACCGATTTTATGCTGCTTTGGCGTACATCTTGATGATGATGGGAATTATCCATGGCTTGATGGTCCTGGTATCTTACGATGAAATATCCGTAACCGCTATTTTTTCTCTAGGCACGGGTCTAGCAGTTATATTCCTAGGTATGTTAAATCTAGCGGCGGTTAAGACCCATGCTCCTTTGCTATTTGCTTTAGCCGTGATCGCTAATGTTTTTCAATCCGTTTATTCTGGCCTCTCTTTGATGGTATTGAAGAATGATCCGCAAGCGCATATTGGTTTTGGTATTTTTCTGATTTTGCTTTTAATCAGTCTGATAGCAAAAAAGAAAGCTGGTCAAATCGAAAATGCATGATTCCACTTCGTGGTATTTAATGGCCGGTAACAAATATTAAGCTTCAGAACCCAGCGCTGATTGAGCCTGGCAAACTCCGCTTATATACCAAGAAAGCAGACCTGCTTCATTGAACAAACCCTGCATGTGTTTTAACCTTCCAATTAGGATACCCTCCATATAATCCAGAATTATTCTAATTTTTGCTATCCCCAAGCTTTTCAAGAGTAGAATCAGGGTACAATTCCTTGATATCAAAACTGTCAAATTGAAAATTGGATACTAAAAGTTGATGTATATGCTTTTTCTCTTTTTTCTTGGGCTGATTTAGGAACACGGTTTGCCGGTGAGGAATGAGGACTCCGTTGACCTCTCGATAATCAGAAAACTTCACAGAGCCATAAAAAGCTTTGTATCCTGGAATTTTCAAATAATTATCTCTTAGAGAATAGACCGCGTAATCGAGCATTAATGTATTGCGATTGATATATAGAATATATTGATCATGTTGCATATGGGGACTTGGCTTTTCCCAAGTGGCGAAAACCAGGTCATAAGGTTGACCGTTAAAAACGCGTTCACCTGCGTAGGCAATAATAGGAGCTCGTTTTAGTCGATCCAGCATCTCAAAGAAATAGTGATAAGCAGACAAGCCAAAACCAATGCGGGGATTGTAGGGTTTGAATTTTACTTCGCTACCCGGTTCCGTTTCATAGTATTGCCAGCTTTGCAATCCCGCGGTAACTCCTTGCCGTTTGCCATCTTTGAAGTGTACCTGGCTATCAAAGGTTCCTAAGGCATACTTGAACTGTAACTGCGATTTAGCTTCGGGCCATGGTTTTCCCATCCTACCCATCATCCCTTTCCATACGTCTAAACCTTGAAAAGAATAGGTTCTGTGATTTCTCAGGTTTTCAAATCCATGTTTATCCCAAGTAGTAGCCAATAGTGACTTTCCTTTGGTTTCACTATCTATGGGAATACCATTATCTTTTATCAGTGCCGTGCGCATATCCGCTATGCAGGATGACATTAAAACCGCTGTTGTGGTTAAAATTATTTGTGCGAAAATGTTTGTTAATTTCATAGAATAAAATTTGTATGTATTGATCTATACATTTGAAAATTAAAAAAATTATATCAAAATAAATTCAAGCGCCATTTTAAGGCCTTTGGTCATTACACTCTTATTTTTGGCCAGCCTTGCTATGGTGTTCGCTCCATAAAGCTGGCCATGTAGAAATTGCGCGATTTCTTTGGGCTTGAGATCAGTTCTGAATTCCCCCAGCTCTTGACCTTCTTTTACACACCTTTCTACTACTTTCAATAAGTGAGTCAACTCCTTATCTGCAACTTTAATAAGCGTATCATTGCTACCCGCACATTCCCCAGCTAACTTTTGGATAAGGCATTGACTTTTATAGTCTCGTTTTTCGGTAAGGTCACCAAACAATTTAAAGAACTTAACTAATCGCCCTTTAGGGCTAGTAATATTCGGGTCCGTTAATATGTTTGCATAAAATTGTACCGCGTTCTTGCCATATCTATTTAGCACAGCTACGGCAAATCCTTCTTTGTTTTTAAAGTGGTAGTAAAATGAACTTCTTGGAAAATTGGCAAGTTCTAGAATTTCTTCGGTCCCTGTGTTATAAAAGCCCTGAGTGCGAAACAGCTCCTCACCAACATTCATGACATTATCCAAACTGTGCCTAATCATATAATTGTACTAATCAGTACAATTATAATAACTTCCAAAATTGTAGGCAAGTACTAAGGGGGTTTTCTCACCGACCAATTCAAAACTTTGGGATTTTGCCTATAACATTGTCGATATATTTATAGGAAACTAAGAAATTAAAACCTACGTTTTCCTTAACCACTAAGTAAGGAGCTGCTAACCCACCTTTTTAGCTTGTTTAGGTGGACATATTTTCATAACTACCGATAAATTTTATAATAATTGAAGAACCAAAATTGGTGGTTGTTATCCTTAGGCCTGATTTATGAAAAAGAATACCCGCTTTACCGTTCTTATCGCCCTTATTGTGGCGCTAGGAGGATTTCTCATGGGATTCGACGCGTCAGTAATATCCGGAGTTGTGAAATTCATTGAACCTGAATTTAATTTGACAAAAATTGAATTGGGCTGGTCGGTGGCCTCACTGGCGCTTACAGCTACCCTGGCAATGATGTTAGCTGGTCCGTTGAGCGATAGACTAGGCCGAAAACCCGTGCTAAAATATGCAGCAGTACTATTCGCTATTTCGGCCATTGGTTCCGCGTTCGCACCTTCCTTCGTTATTTTGGTTATAGCCCGGATGATTGGAGGTTTTGGCGTAGGGGCGGCACTAATCATTGCCCCCATGTATATTGCGGAAATCTCTCCACCTGAGCTCAGAGGGCGCATGGTTTCTTTTAATCAACTTAATATTGTCATTGGAATATCAGTAGCCTTTTTTACAAATTACCTCATACTTAAACTGGGGCAGTCCGAGGCTGACTGGGCGCTTTCAATGAAATTTGGAGATTGGAATTGGCGTTGGATGCTGGGCCTGGAGACTCTACCGGCAATCCTTTATTTTTTTAGCCTATTTATTGTGCCGGAAAGCCCTCGTTGGCTGGCTATGAAGGGACGGGAAGAAGAAGCCTTGGCCATCATGACCAAAGTAAGTGGAGCAGAACAAGCCCAAAAGGATATAGAAGCGGTACAGAATACCACAACTCAAGAATCAAACAAACAAAAAGCGCCTATTGGTGAACTCTTTAAACCTGCGATGCGCCTGGTCATTACTATTGGAGTTATAGTGGCGGTGGTCCAACAGATTACCGGTATTAATTCGGTGTTCTTTTACGCTCCGATAATTTTTGAACAATCCGGTATCGGGACGGATGCTTCATTTGTACAAGCTATTTTCGTGGGTTTGATAAATTTGGCGTTCACTTTACTGGCAATTGCCCTAATCGATAAGTTAGGTCGAAAACCGTTACTTGGGTTTGGTGTTACTGGTATAGCGATCTGTATGTTTGTTTTGGCCTATGGGTTTAATTCTGCTTCTTACACGCTTAGTGCGGCATCGCTGGAGAGTTTACCCACAGAAATCGACCGGGATCAGATCA
>JAJCYK010000507.1 GCA_029262935.1 Cytophagales bacterium
CAGGTATGAAGGTGGAACATCCTAAGTTTGGATTTGGAAAAGTGTCCTCCTTGGATGATGACGGAGCCCAACGAAAAGCCAGGGTAAAGTTTGAAAATTTTGGAGAGAAGACATTATTGCTTAGTTTTGCCAAATTAAAGATTCACGAGACTTGAGATAAAGCGATGAGCGAGAACAACGAGTACAATACCGGCAGACCGGAATTGATATTAAAAGAATACGGAAGAAATGTACAAAAACTAGTCAGTTACATTAAAGGTCTGGAGGATCCTGAAAAACGTAAACAATATTCGTACACGTTAGTAGAACTAATGAAATTGATAAATCCGTCGCTTAAAGATGGCAATGAATATGCCCAAAAGTTATGGGATGATCTTTTTATTATTTCCGGATTTGACTTAGAAGTTGATAGCCCTTTTCCAAAGCCCCCACCAGAGGTGCTCACAAGAAGGCCGGAAAATCTGGACTACAATACCCATAAGTTAAAGTATAAGCACTACGGCAGGAATATCGAGTTACTTATACAACAAGCTACAGAAATTGAAAATAAGGAAGAGCGCATGGACGCTACCATTTATCTTGGTAGATTAATGCGAAGTTTTTACGGGGTATGGAACAAAGAAGTCGTGGATGAGGGAGTCATCGTAGACCATATTAAAGAGCTGTCTGAAGGCAAGTTAGATATTGACTTACAGACAGTAAAAGAACAAAACTTATTTGAACCCACCTACAAAGAACGCCCTAAGCGCCCCAGCAGTAATAATAATAACAACGGCAAAAGAAGGGGTGGTGGCAAGCGCAGAAAGAGCAACAATTAATGGGCTCATTTAGAATTGAAGGTGGGCACCAGCTGCAAGGCGAAATAGTGCCTCAAGGCGCAAAAAATGAGGCACTGCAAATCATTTGCGCCGTATTACTAACTCCAGAACCGGTTACCATCCAAAACATTCCTCAGATCAGGGATGTTAAAAAGCTAATCCAATTACTTAAGGATATGGGGGTTAAGGTGGAAAACCTGTCCTCCGATACTTGCAGGTTTACCGCGGATGATGTGAATCTGGGTTATTTGGAAACAGATGATTTCAAAACCCAAGGCAGTGCTTTGAGGGGTTCCGTTATGATTTTAGGACCCTTGCTTGGCCGATTTGGGAAAGCCAAACTTCCCAAGCCAGGTGGTGACAAAATTGGTCGTAGACGCCTGGATACACACTTTATAGGATTTGAGAAACTTGGTGCGAATTTTAACTTCAACACTAAAGATGCCTTTTATCAAGTAGACGCCACCAAGCTTAAAGGGACATACATGTTACTGGATGAAGCGTCAGTAACCGGTACCGCCAACATTCTGATGGCCGCCGTCTTAGCCGAAGGGGAAACAAAGATTTACAACGCGGCTTGCGAACCTTATTTACAACAACTTTGCAAAATGTTGGTGCGAATGGGAGCTAAAATCCAAGGCATTGGATCAAACTTGCTGGTGATTGAAGGCGTTGATGAATTAACAGGTACGGATCATCGCATGTTACCTGACATGATTGAGATAGGAAGTTTTATTGGCTTAGCTGCCATGACACAATCCGCACTCACTATAAAAAATGTGCACTATGAAGAGCTAGGGTTAATACCTGAGACTTTTCGTAAAATGGGTATAAAGTTTGACTTGGTGAATGATGATATTATCATTCCCGAGCAGGATCATTACGAAATCGATTCTTACATTGACGGGAGTATAATGACCATCTCAGATGCACCTTGGCCCGGATTTACTCCAGATCTATTAAGCATCGTCTTGGTAGTAGCTACCCAGGCCAAAGGAACCATTTTGGTTCATCAAAAAATGTTTGAGAGTCGGCTGTTTTTCGTTGATAAATTAATTGAAATGGGTGCTCAAATAATTTTGTGTGACCCACATCGAGCCACGGTAATTGGCTTAGATCGCAAAAATGCCTTACGAGGTATTCAAATGACCTCACCGGACATTAGGGCTGGAGTATCTTTGCTTATAGCTGCTTTATCGGCCGGGGGTACCAGCGTAATACATAATGTAGAACAAATTGATCGAGGCTACCAAAATATAGACCAAAGGCTGATAAAGATAGGCGCCCACCTAGAACGCATTGATTAAAGGAGCATGAAAGATTTAATAATTTTCAGTTTACTAATAGTAAGCACCATGGCGTCCACTTGGGCACAAGAGGAGCTCCCTGCAGAACTGGAAATAATTAGTATTCATACTTTGGCCAATTATCCCGATCGATTTGACTTTAGCGGAATTGTCAAAAGCGAAACAGGATATCTTGCTATTGCAGATAAAATTTGGAACCGATATGTCTACAACATCAGGATAGATTCCAATCATTGGTATGTTACTGACAGCGTACAACTGGGTCTAGCAAATAACACAGATCTTGAAGGAATTGATTTTTGTGATCAATCCGGGCTGTATTTTATTGATGAAAAGTTTAATAGGGCTTACCTCTATGATGGCTCCGGCCGCAGCGAAGTGATCTTTAATAAAGGATTGCTTAGAGGTGGCCATAAATGGGGTACAAATAGTGGTTTAGAGGGCATCGCGGTAGACTGCGAACGTAACGTGCTGTACTTAGCCAAAGAAAGAGATCCTGGATTTATCGTTTCCTATGATATGGAAGATAAAGCCATATTGGATATTTTTAATCTACCTGATAGTAAAGGTGACGTCTCCGACCTTAAATTCGAAAATGACTTTTTATACCTGCTTGAACGCAATGAAAACTATGTCACAAAAATTAATGTTAAGACCAAGCAGGTAGTAGAAAAAGTATCGTATAAGGATGTTTGCAGTCATCCTGATGGCAAACTTTACAGCCATACGAAATATGGATTAGCGGAGGCCCTGCTACTCACTGAGGATGAAATTTGGATAGGTTTGGATAACAATGGCCTGCCTTTTTCAAGCCATGCCAGACAAGCATACCAATTAGTTGGCAACCAACCGGTGCTGATCAAATTCAAGCGTCCAGAAAATTTTTAAATCCGATGCTAAACGTAATTGTTTAGCATTACGGGCATAACCAATAGCAGAATATCCTCTTCCTCTTCGGACTCGCTAGGTATTATCAATCCCGCGCGATTAGGGGCAGATAATTGTAGCGTTACTTCTTTACAGCTTAAATTCGTTAGCATTTCAAGTAAGAACTTAGCATTAAAACCAATTTCGATATCCTCCCCTTCATGTTCGCAGGATAGCCTTTCGTTGGCTTCGTTGGAAAAGTCCAAATCCTCAGCAGAAATTAACAACTCGCTTCCGGTAATCTTAAGACGAACTTGATGAGTAGTTTTATTTGCATATATGGCAATACGCTTTAGTGAAGACAACAACTCCAAGCGGTCGATTACCATGGTATTTTGATTGTCAACAGGTATCACATTCTCGTAATCAGGGAAACGCTCGTCGATAAGACGACAAATCATTTGAATCTGATTAAACTTAAAATATGCGTTTGATACGTTATACTCAATGCTCACGGGTGTGTTCTCGCCAGGCAAAGTAGTCTTCAACAAATTTAACGCTTTGCGTGGAATGATCATGGAATTTTCCATATCACTGACCACATCTACCCTTCTATATCGAACCAATCGATGCCCATCCGTGGCCACAAATGTAGTATTACTATCACTTAAGTTTAAATATACGCCGGTCATTGCTGGGCGCAATTCATCACTACTGGTAGCGAAGATGGTACTAGTAATGGCTTTACCCAAAACATCAGAAGAAACGTTAACATTATACCCATCTGCTACCGTTGGAACTTTAGGGAAATCAGTGGCATTTTCTCCGGCTAGTTTGTATCGACCATTATCGGAATTAATTTCCACACTGTACGTATCAGCATCTATTGAAAATGTAACAGGCTGCTCCGGTAAGTTCCGCAAGGTCTCCATTAATATTTTTGCAGGGACTGCTATACTGCCACTTTCCTTTGCTTCCACTTCCAGAGCTGTTATCATTGAAGTTTGTAAATCAGATGCTGTTATGGTTAACTGACCTGATTCTATCTCAAATAGAAAATTCTCTAAAATTGGCACTACTGGATTTGTGGTAATTACACCATTGATAGCTGATAGTTGCTTCAGTAGAGCGGAAGAAGAAACAATAAATCTCATATTCAGTGATAAATTTAGTGTAGTATGGCTGGCAAATTTAAAAATAAAAAAGTTGAATGCAATCGAATAACTCCGGTTTAATTATATTAGTAAAAAGGGGTCTTGGAAAATATTAAAATCCTCAAAATCAATATACAACCGATCAACGTCAAAACTGCGCTAAGTTTTAAACGTGTATTCATTCTATTAGTATTGGTGCTGGGTGTATTTACTCTTAAAAGCCAACCTAATACTCCTAAAGACTATCGCTATTATTATGGTCAAGGCCAACAAGCTTGTTCCCGAAACGACTACGCCAATTGCCTAAGTCTCTTTAAGACCGCCAATGAATTACGTCCCGGACATCAAATCATTATGTATCAACTGGCAAAGGCCTTTGCGCTTAATGATCAATTGGATAGCTCCAGTCATTTCTTAACCCGAGCACTTGCAATAAAGGCCGATTTCAATTTAAAAGACTCCGTTTTTCTAGCTTGGCAAGAAACCCCCCAATTTCAACGCCTCCATAAACTGCAACAACAATTGCTGCAAGTGGTACGAAAATCAGTACCCCAAGTGATTCTCAGAGAAAGAGACTTACATATCGAGTCGGTAGCCTATGACCCAAATGCCAAACGTTTCTACTTCGGCAGTGTTTACCAGCAAAAGATACTGTGGTCTCAACTTAACGATACTGTGATTCATAATTTCACCACAACGGGTCAAGATGATCTTTGGTCCGTATTTGGGATGAAAGTAGATGCTAATAAAAAGCAACTATGGGCATGTTCGGTCACCACAGAGAACATGATCAATAGCGATACTGCAAAAATCGAAAGGTCTGCCATTTTCAAATACGACCTTAAGAGTGGACGATTATTGAAAAAATATCTTTTAGATGATCCCCAAGTAAGTCACTGGTTTGGAGATTTAACTATCAACGACCATGGAGATGTCTACATAAGTGATAGCAGAACTAATAATATTTATAGTATTACGGAAGGGGCAGACAGCCTGTCGCTATTCCTCGCAGGTGATTCTTTCCTATCTTTACAGGGGTTGGATTTTGATGAAACTCAAAGGTATCTGTTTGTATCAGACTATGTTTTGGGGCCACACAAAATAGATTTGACGTCTAAACAAGTGACTGCTATTACCTGCGATAATCCGGATATAAGTTTAAAAGCCATTGATGGGTTGTATTATCACCAAAACTCCTTAGTCACCACACAAAATCAAGTAGTACCAATGCGTGTTGCTAAATACCAACTGGATAAAACGGGAACCAAAGTGATTGGGGTGGACTATCTAGAAAAAGGTCATGATCTCTTAAATGAGCCAACCCTAGGCATAATAGAGGGGTCCGATTTTTACTATGTGACAAACAGTCAATGGGGAGGTTACGACAAAAATCATCAGCCAAAGCCCTGGCAAGAACTTCAAGACATTTATATAATGAAAGTGGGTCTTTAATCCAACGCTCTGGTAAAGAACTTTGGATCTTTTAAAAAGGCTTGTATATGTGCTTCTTGAAACCAATAGTACTGTTGATTTGCTTTACCCAATACACGTGAACCGGTGGAGTACAAAGTCAACTCAAGGTTTCTTTTCTCATTTATATCCACCGCGGTTAGCCTCATCCAAGGTGCTCCTTCAAACGTGGTGTCTACTAGAGCCTGCGCCCTTAAAGTGGACAAACTTTCCAAGTATCCAACTACCCGGTTGCTGTCGATCTTAGTAACACCCGGAACTTCAAAAAAGGGATCACTGTATTGAATACTAAAAGTGTTTTCAGGGTTTGTAAAATCTTCTAAAGTAAAAGACAGGATAGATCGCCAAGTGTTTTGAAAAATATTCTTGGTCCGCCATCCCGCGAGACCCAATTCGAAAAGACCAGAAAGGTAATCCGTGTATCCAGGTAAGCTTACTAAAAACACTTCCCCTCCTTCAGTGGCAAAATACGATTTTTCTTTCCCTTCATCCCCGCCAGCCCAAAATGAGCCTAGAGTTTGCTCCCCTGCATAAACTTCAACATGTGTTCCTTGAGC
>JAJCYK010000508.1 GCA_029262935.1 Cytophagales bacterium
AATTTAGCACGGTGGCCTAGACATCCAGGAGCAAACCACATGTATATACATGCTGTAGAAGCTTCTAATTCTCCAGAAAGAGCTATGGCTTCTGCTGACCTTTTACAAGACTTGGTTCCTGCTGCCGGACATCTGGTGCATATGCCATCCCATATTTATATACGGACTGGTATGTATCATGAAGGGTCCGTAGCAAATCAAAAAGCTATGGTAGCTGACAGCATCTATATTAGCAATTGCAATGCCCAAGGTCTGGTACCCATACTTTATTACCCACATAACATCCATTTTCTGGCTGCCACGGCAGCACTGGAAGGACGTGGGGATATTTCCATTAACGCTTCTTTTCAACTTGCAAGCAAAGTAGACAAAGAAATGATGAAGCTGCCCGAGTGGCCCTTTTTACAACATTTCTTTTCCATACCTTATTTTATATTGGTAAAATTTGCTGAATGGGACCGTATTTTGGAAATGCCATTGGAGGACGTTCCTTATCCAAAAGCTATTTTGCACTACGCCCGCGGGATGGCTTATGCTAACCAAGGAGAGCTGGATATGGCCCAGGCAGAACTTGGTAGCATCCAACAAATAAGGGCGGATAGTGTTTTAAACGACATGATGATTTGGGAAATTAATTATGTAACGGACATTGTTGACATTACCACCCTCGTGTTACGTGCTGAAATTGATTCCAAATTAGGCCGATATGATGAAGCCATTTTCTCCTTGCAACAAGCAGTATTGATAGAAGATCAGCTAAACTATATGGAACCTCCTGATTGGTTCTTTTCTGTCCGACATACTTTAGGAAATACATTATTACAGGCGGGCCGGTATGCGGAAGCGGAAGTCGTTTACGGTGAGGATCTGCACAATTTGCCAGAAAATGGTTGGGCATTAAGCGGGCTTTACTTGAGTTTGGTTAATCAACAAAAAACTCAGCAAGCAGAGCAAGTAAAAACACGGTTTGATAAGGCATGGCAGTACGCCAACATTAGTCTCGAGGGTTCGACAATTAGTTATGTCTCTCACAATAGTTATCGACAACTCGACCTCTTTAATGACCAATTAACCTTAGCCAACATAGACAAAATTCCACTCTGTGGTAAAGCCAGGTAATTCAAAATAACTATTGTAAAAGAGTCCTCAAGAGATGTTTCTTGAGGGCTCTTTTACTAAATGGCTTTTCCTCCTCGTTCTTCGGTGCGAATACGAATGCACTCTTCTAGTTGAGTAATAAAAATCTTACCATCTCCTAGTGTTCCCTGAGATGTTTTGGCAGCATCAATGATCGCCTGGCAGGTAGTATCTACAAAATCATCGTTGACGGCAATTTCCAATCTAATTTTAGGGGTCAAATTCGGCACAACCCGCCTTCCTCGATATATTTCCTCTCGTATTTGTTGTCCATGCCCGGAAACTCTACTTACGGTGATGCGGGTAATGTTTGCCTCTATTAATGCCTCTCTCACCTGGTCCAGTTGACTTTCTCTTATAATAGCTGTAATCAGTTTCATAATTAATTAGTTAGGATTGAGCATTCCATACCCTCTTTCTCCATGGTAAGCATTATCTAAACCTCTCATTTCATTCTGAGGAGAGGCCCTAAGTCCCATGGTCTTATTCAAGATCCAAAGAAGAACCAGGGTTAATAAAGCGGCATACGCTATCGCGATAAATACCGCCACAGTTTGTACACCCAGTTGTTGCAAAACAGTCCAAGTACCACCTTCGGCCATTGCGGCGGCCTCTTCCATCCAACTGTCTCGTATAAAAAAGGTTAATAACAGTGCTCCTACAATTCCTCCCACACCGTGGATGCCAAAAGCATCTAAAGTATCATCATAACCCCACTTGTTTTTCAAGATAATAGCGAGATAGCAAACTGCGGAGGCTGCCAACCCCAGTACCATAGCGCCCATCGGCTGCACTACGCCAGCAGCTGGTGTGATTGCCACCAAACCCGCCAAAATACCGCTGACAAGCCCCAATGCAGTAGCTTTTCCTTGATGTAATCCTTCAATGATCATCCAACTTAAGGCGCCTGCAGCGGCAGCGGCTTGAGTTGCAGTCAAGGCTTGCGCCGTACTAAGGCCACTGGTTATACTGCTCCCTGCGTTGAAACCAAACCATCCTACCCAAAGTAAACCTGCTCCAATCATGGTCATTACTAAATTGCTAGGTGCCATATCATCGGAAGGATAACCCCGGCGTGCTCCTAAATAGAGCGCTGCCACTAATCCGCTCACTCCCGCGGAAATGTGAACTACGGTGCCACCGGCAAAGTCAATGGCTCCGTTCGATCCTAAATTGAATAAAAAGCCGTCCTCTGCCCACACCCAATGACAAAGTGGGTTGTAGACCAGTAAACCCCAAAGTGCTATAAAGACACAGTAGCTTTTAAAGTTTATTCGCTCGGCAAAAGCACCTGCGATGAGTGCTGGTGTGATGATGGCAAACTTTCCTTGAAACATGCTAAAAACATATTCTGGTACCCCGCCTTCCATAATAGATGTGTCAATACCAGACAAAAATACATATTCTGGATTCCAGCCAAACCATCCTCCTAATACGTTACCCCCAAAACACATGGAGTAACCGCAGATTACCCAAAGTACACTCATTATGCCCATCGCGGTAAAGCTGTGCATCATGGTTCCTAAAACATTTTTGGTCCTTACCAGCCCTCCATAAAACATAGCAAGCCCGGGAATCATTAGTAATACCAGTGCTGTGGATGTTAACATCCAGGCGGTGGCCCCGCTGTCTAACTCAACCCCATCGTCTCCAAAAAGCAGGGACGTTCCTGACAGCATGAGGGCTGACACAAGTAACAATCTTCTTTTCATTTTTTGTAGAATTGTCTAATCTGTTTCAATAACGAGCGGGAATATCGAAAAAAATGGCAAAAAATAACAGCATTCATTGCAAAATGCATGGCATATTGGGAATTTTATTCAAATTTGAAACAATTGTACCTACAGGGCGCCTTGTTGAATACTGTGTACTACCGCAGGGTCAAGCAAGGTAGAGGTATCTCCCAGGTTTTCTATTTCTCCAGAAGCGATTTTTCTAAGTATTCTGCGCATGATTTTGCCTGAACGAGTTTTAGGCAATCCAGATACAAATTGAATCTTTTCTGGTTTGGCAATTGGTCCAATGGTATCGGATACCAAACGTAGTATTTCTGTTCTTAATTGATCTTCATCTCCAAGATCATCTTTACCAATAACATAGGCGTATATGGCATTTCCTTTAATGTCATGGGGATAACCGACTACGGCAGTTTCGACTACTTTATGATGTTCATCAATGGCGCTTTCTATTTCTGCGGTTCCCAAATTATGACCTGACACAATAATAACATCATCTACTCTACCGGTTATACGATGATATCCATCAGCATCTCGCTTGCAACCATCACCGGTAAAATAATACCCCGGGTAGGCGGAAAAATAAGTCTCTTTAAATCTTTGGTGGTTTCCATAGATGGTTCGGGCCATTGAGGGCCAGGGGAATTTTATGCTTAAGCGACCTTCAATGTTGTCTCCGGTCAACTCTTGCCCCTGCTCATCCATTAGCGCCAGTTGGACTCCAGGTAATGGCAAAGTAGCAAATGCAGGTTTCAAAGGAGTAATTCCCGCAATAGGAGTAATCATAATACCTCCGGTCTCAGTTTGCCACCAGGTATCAATAATAGGGCAGTTCCCTTTGCCAATGTTTTCATCATACCAATGCCAGGCTTCTTCATTGATAGGTTCTCCGACGGTACCCAGTGTTTTTAAGGAGCTAAGATCATGCCGCTCCACAAAACTGATGTCAGCTTTTTCCAAGGCTCTGATAGCCGTAGGTGCGGTATAGAATATATTGATCTTGTGTTTTGCTACCACTTCCCAAAAGCGGCCCATATCAGGATAGGAAGGAACTCCTTCAAACATCACGGTAGTGGCTCCGGCAGCTAACGGGCCATATACGATGTAACTATGTCCGGTAATCCAACCAATATCTGCAGTGCACCAATAGACATCCCCAGGTTCATATTGAAAAGCGGTTTGAAATGTATAGGTGGTGTACACCATATACCCTCCACAAGTATGTACCATACCTTTAGGTTTTCCGGTAGACCCGGAAGTGTATAGTATAAAAAGCATATCCTCAGCTTCCATTACGGTGGCAGCGCAATCATCAGCGGCCTTAGCCAATTCTTCATGCCACCATAAGTCTCTTCCGGGATGCATTTTTATGGATTCGTGGGTGCGTGCTAATACGATTACTTTTTCCACACAATCGCAATGTTGCAAACCTTCATCCACTATAGATTTTAGATCAATAACTTTAGATCCTCTAAAGGATCCATCACTGGTCAATACTAACTTGCATTTGGCATCATTGATACGATCTGCCAATGCACTGGAGGAAAAACCCGCAAAAACGACCGAGTGTATGGCCCCAATGCGGGCGCAAGCCAATACGGCTATGGCAAGTTCAGGCACCATAGGCATATAGATGCAGATTCGATCGCCTTTTTCAGCACCATTTTGCTTCAATACGTTGGCAAACTTACAGACTTTTGAGTGCAGTTGTTGGTAACTGATATGCTGGGCTGCTTCTTGGGGATCATTGGGTTCCCAGATGATAGCAGTTTGCTCAGCTCTAGTGGCCAGGTGTCGGTCCAAACAGTTCTCTGTAATATTAAGTTGAGCGCCTGAAAACCATCGCACCTCAGGCTTATGAAAATCCCACTCCAAAATCGTCTCAGCTGGCTTATGCCATTCAAATGATCGTGCCACGTTGCTCCAAAATTCTTCAGGAGCTTCCACACTATGATTATAAGCTTTTTGATAGTCCTCAAAAGATCGAATTTCCATGAACGTGAGTATTTAGGTCAATAGGTAAGTTAAATATTTTAGGGCTTTCACCCAAAAATTACGGTTTTCGTATCTCTTCCACCAACGCTCTTATGTGAGCTGGTGGAGGTGGTGTTAAATGGGCTACCAACAGGGCCACTATAAAATTTACTATCATAGCAAGCGTGCCAAACCCCTCGGGGCTAATGCCAAACCACCAATCTTCAGGACCTCCTCCACCTAAAAAACCAAATTTGAATTTAATGATATAGAACAGCATGAAACTCAGCCCTACTACCATGCCACTAATGGCTCCTTCCTTATTCATTCGATGGTAAAATATGCCTAAAACTATTGCTGGAAAAAAGGAAGCCGCAGCCAATCCGAATGCCAAAGCCACCACCGCCGCTACAAAATCCGGAGGATTTATACCAAAATAGCCCGCGATAACAACCGCCACGGCGGCCGCTAAGCGTGCCGCTAACAATTCTCCTTTTTCGCTGATGTTTGGGTTTATTTGCTTTTTAATAAGATCATGAGCTACTGAAGTAGATATGACCAACAATAAGCCAGCCGCAGTACTCAGGGCAGCTGCTAACCCACCTGCAGCTACCAAAGCAATCACCCATGCAGGCAAATTGGCAATTTCGGGGTTGGCTAATACCATGATGTCTCGATCAATAATTAATTCATTGACAGTTGGGTCTGCGACGTACTGTATTTTACCATCGGCATTTTTATCATCATATTTAATTAAACCTGTTGATTCCCATTTGTGAAACCACTCTGGCATACTGGCATATTCCTTCTCGCTGACCGTATCAATTAAATTCGTGCGAGCAAATGCTGCTAAGGCGGGAGCAGTCGTGTATAATATTGCAATAAAAAACAAAGCATAACCTGCAGAAACACGAGCGTCCTTTACCCTCGGAACTGTAAAAAACCTCACAATCACATGTGGTAAACCTGCC
The DNA here is from genome assembly GCA_029262935.1 of Cytophagales bacterium. Classification (GTDB taxonomy): domain Bacteria; phylum Bacteroidota; class Bacteroidia; order Cytophagales; family Cyclobacteriaceae; genus JAJCYK01. The sequence goes on from JAJCYK010000508.1 coordinate 5,819, forward strand.
GTTCCTACCATCAAGGCAGCGGTAATAAAGAAGACATCCTGCATACTCTTACTACCATCTGTGTAAGCGGTGAATCCTAGGGCTTCATGAAGTCCATCCAACTTATCTAGTAAGTAAAGGCTTGGATCTGAGCTTAAATATGAACCAAATCCCAATTGGGGCAACCAATGTCCTGTTAGTTGGATGGATATAAAAAACACCGGCACCATGAACGCAAAAATCAATACGCAGTATTGCGCCACTTGTGTATAAGTAATACCTTTCATGCCGCCTAATACGGCATAAAAGAACACAATGCCCATTCCTACGAAGATTCCAGTATTGATCTCCACCTCTAAGAAGCGACTGAATACAACGCCTACCCCACGCATTTGGCCGCTCACATAGGTGAATGAAACGAACAAGGCGCAAATTACCGCTACTGTGCGAGCCACATTAGAATAGTATCGATCTCCTATGAAATCCGGCACAGTAAATTTTCCAAACTTTCGTAAATAAGGAGCTAATAGTAGGGCCAGTAGAACATACCCTCCGGTCCAACCCATTAGATATACGGCCCCGTCATATCCCATAAAAGAGATTAATCCAGCCATGCTTATAAATGAAGCTGCAGACATCCAATCTGCAGCAGTGGCCATGCCATTTGCCAAGGGGTGTACGCCTCCTCCTGCTACGTAAAACTCTCCAGTTGTGCCTGCGCGGGACCAAATAGCTATTCCTATGTAAAGGATAAAAGTAATGCCGACAATCAGGTAGGTCCAGCTTTGAATATCCATTAAACTTATGATTTGGGATTAGACTTTAATTTTTTGGTGGTTTTAAAACCAACGGCAAACACGATCACCTGACAACCAAAAACAGCTAAGATCAACGGCCAAAAGTCCCCATTAACGGTGGCTGCAGCAATCCTTTTGGCAAGCACTAAAAGTAAGATTCCACAAGATATTAGAGAAATCCAAAAGGACTTCCAATGGAAGTACCAAGTCGGTGGGCGAATACTTTGAGATTCATAGTCGCTATCCAAGCGATTCATTAACAGAACATATACAAAAATCAAAACCACAAAAGAATAGATTGACCCTTGTTGTGCAAACCAAAAGCCTAGTTTAAACCCACCAATATGCACCTGATTCAAAGCGGGAGCTAGTAAGATTCCAAACCCATAGGACACAAGGAACCAAATATAAAGCAGCACAAATAGATACTGTTTGTTTCTTTGCCAATATAGATGGTCCTGATCCGTCATATAAGTAGTTTGAAGCCGTTCAAGATATTAAAATTTACTTGGAGGTAAAAATGCAACTTCACAAGAAGCGGTATTTAACTTTTAAAAACCACTTAATTTTCAATAATCCTCTTGGTGTGCACCCAATGGACTTTCCAGGTGTCCCTGGTAGGGTGCTGGGCGGTGTAAAATAAAAACTTGCCGTCTGTTGTGACAAAAGGGTTTCCTTGTCCTTTTTGATTTACTGTTGAAGGTAGAGGTTTCGGGTCCGACCATTGATCGTCAGCTTCTTTGTAACTTATTTGCAGCGTTAAATACTTGCCAATAGCAGCAAATATTAAATAGTCTTCTGTAGGTGAAATAAAAGGTGTACATCTTGCCTCCTTATTAACATTACTTAAGTTAATTCTATGAGCCTCTTCATAGCTTCCCTCAATCAGTTTGGATCTATAGATGTCCATATTTGAATAGTCCGTTTCACTCACATGAAAGTACAAGTTACCCTCCTGAGTTACCGAGGGATGTGAAATCAATTTCTCATCAAGGTTGGGGATGTCTATGAACGTTGGCGGTTGCCAAATCCCGTCTTCCAAAGTGGACTTCCAAAGATGCCAGGTATTGGCAATGCCTGGTTTGGGGGCCGGTCTGGTGGAACTGAAAACTGCCATTAAACCATCCGGTGAAAAACTCAGGCCGTGATCGTTATAAGATGAATTGAAGGGTGCATTCTTTGGTACGGACCAGACGCCGTCTTGCACGGTTATAAATTTAATGTCAAATCGCTCGTATTCTTTATCTGAAACGGTATAATAATATGCTTCATAACCTGGCGTAAACACCCCTCTATGTTCCAAAGAATCATCTGCAACCAGGTCTGGTTTGAACATCAATGGCTGATCATAGGGGATATTGGAAGTTAAGTAACGCTGTTCCTGCTCAATCTGAAGCTGGTCATTTTTACATGCCCCTAGCAGGAATAAAGATCCAAGAAGTACGCGCCAAAAAGAATTCATTATGGTATTAACCTAAATATTCAGCGGCCACTGCCAAGCCCGTGCCTAACAAAATGATTGCAAGCTTAACCCCCGCAACTTTATGACCAGGACTGCTCTCAAAAAAGATGGTAGTACTTATATGTAGAAAATTTCCTGTCACCAAGGCAAATATTACAGTCATAGTAGCCGGTTGAGCCAAAGAGCTTTGCGCTAATTGATCACTTAAAACCATTCCCAAAGGAGTAGCCAAGGCAAAGATCACCATTAATATGGTAGGCCACAGCCAACTTTTGTAATTACACATTATTAACGACATCAGCGCAAAAGCTGCGGGCATCTTATGCAGGATAATGCCCGTTAAGAGTCCTCCCGAATGCTCATGGGTATCCAAAGCTATAGGATGTGCCAATAGGGTACCTTCCAATATAGCATGTATGCCCATTGCTACTAACAACGTTACCATAGAAAATGCCCCATGATGATGGCTGTGATCGGAGACGTGTAGATGGCCGTGTTCCACGCCAGTGGTAAAATGATCCAGTAATACTTGCATGAAAAACCCCAAAGTGATCCACAATGCTACCTGTTGATTGCTTACAATGCCTGTAAACAACTCCGGCAACAAGTGCATAATGGTAATACCAAAAAGGTAAGCTCCACTAAATACCAAAGCCCAGTGGAAAA
>JAJCYK010000509.1 GCA_029262935.1 Cytophagales bacterium
AGCCCGTGATCTTAAGGAAACTATGTTTCCCGATGCTTTTAAATAGAGCGTACGAACAGCAAGCGCGGTTTTACAGGTAGCTGAATGAGCATTGGCCCCTTTTTGTCAATCTTTAAGGTTCTTATCCATTCCTGTCTTTAAAGGTTGCAGCAATTAGCTCCTTGGTTCGCATCGATTGGTCTCAATTCAATGATTTGTGTTCCAAGACATCGGCTAGCGGTATTCTTTCAAAAACGAGATCCGCTTGACTACTTTCATATAAAATCCCAATGGTCTGGTCATCAATTTTGGTTAGACAGGAATAACCATTTCCATGGCCTGAATCTAATACCATCCATTGTTGAGAAGGCCAAGTCATGCCTTCATCTTGGCTGGATTTGATGGTCATGTTGAACCTGCCGTGGGCGGTGTTCGGGTTAGAAAAAAGCATGATCTGCCCATATCCGTCAAAGGTTTCATTAATCAGGCTGGCCATACAGGTAGACTCTTCCAGAGCATTTATTGAGGTAGGATGCATGTCCCAAGTGCTTCCTAGATCAGTAGTGGTAGCCACCACCCGCCCTACTCCTGGCGTATCTCGGGCTTCGTTATTGCGGGCGTTGATCATGATGCGGCCATCCGACAACTCCACCACTTGAGCTTCTGTGGTTTTTGCTCGTAATCCGGTACCAATGTGCCAATTCCCCCCATGATCAGTACTATAAATCAGCGTTGAATAGGGCACTTGGTTTTCATCTTTGAATTGAGCTGGAAACACTAATGTGCCATTCTGCAAGGAAATACCCTTTCCAGGGCCCTGTAGCAAGAGGTGCCATTGGGGATTTTTTATCTGGGTCGTAATGTTAATCGGGTCTGACCAGGTCACCCCGTCATCTTCACTTTTCACTAGCATAAATTGGCTGGTTTCCATGGGGCCCAATCCAGGCTTTGAAGCAAACCAATTTCTTTCACCAGGATGGCCATGTGCCCAGATTCCAGCCACCCAAATGGTGTTACTTTGTCTGTCTATTAATATTGAAGGATCCCCGATTCCATTTTCTCTTTGACCCCGGCCACCCCACGCATCCATGTCCATAATTATTTTCTTTGATTCCCAACTATGACCTCCGTCAGTACTTCGACTCATGCCTACATTAATATCTTCTTGTAAATCCACACCGCTGTATTTGCGCAGGTCATAAACTGCTATCAACGTCCCGTGATTCGTGGTAGCCAGTCCTGGGATCCGATAGGTATCTACCCCCCCTTCTCCATGTCTGGCCAGGGCCAGGCCCACTCTATGGTGGGGAATTTTACCTATCTGCTGTGGAGTAAAATCCTTTCCGTTAATCTGAATTGACTCAAGATTAACTTGCACCTTATGGTCCAAGTTGATCTGTGGTTTTAATTGACAAGACACCCAAAAATAGTTTGGACCCTTTACTAAAGGTACTTCGCTGGAAAATTGAATCACTTCCTGGATATCGTTAGTAGCCCCCAATGAAGAATCCCTAGTAAACATTGACACCGAATCCCCTTTATAAATACTTAGGGCTAAAATGTTATCGAGGCTCTCCCTACCTACAGAAAACAATAGGCCGTTAAGGACCGATGTTGCTTCGGTACTTAACACATCTATTCTCAGTTGTAGAATCGGATTGTGATCGATGTTAATAAGCAGTGGGCGATTGACAGGATAGGCATTGATGGAATCCAATCCTAAGGCCGCTTTATTGTTCGATCCCTGATAGCAGCTACCCACAGCAAGAACCCAGGTGCACGTGATAAGAACTTTAAAAAATCGACGCATCTATAATCCTCGTTCATCCATTTTCTCCTGCTCATACTTTCCATCTTCGGCAGGGTATCTCAATTGATCCTCATAATTTCCAGAGTCTTTTGCTATGGCCCAAATCAAACTTTCTCCGGCATGTTTAGGTATTTTTTTAAAAATGGGATCCTCGTAAGCCTTTTCTGGGGTCGTTATTTCCCAGCCCCGCTGTTGGAACATCTTGATCAAATCATCTATGAACAAAGCTGCTGCCAAGTTATGGTGCAACAATAATGTGTGGTGGATATGCCTTCCTGTTAGATCATAGGATAACTTTTCATAATAGTTGGCGCGATCCCATAGATGCTCTAAATAGAATTGCTTAAAGTCGTCGATGTCCCCTTCAGGTTGTTCTTTTAACCTCTTTACCAACCTGGAATCTATATACCAATCTGAAGCATCTATGGTTACATAGCCGTTGCTATACCCATGAGCATCTAAAAATTGCCTAAAACCAATTACTTTCTCCGGAGTATTACCTTCTTTCAAATAGGGAAACCTAAATAACCTGGTGTAGTTTTCGTATTGCTGAATGATGGAATCATTACTAAGCAGCTCTCTTTGTAAATCTTCCAGACTTACTTTGTCGCTGTTGAAAAAGGGGTGGGTAAGCGTATGATTGGCAATCTTATGACCCCTTGCATCCCAACTTTTTAGCAAGCGTCCGCCTTTTTCGCTGGTTTTATTGTGGCCTGCAACAAAAAAGATGGCTTTAACATCAGCTTGGTCTAATTTATCCAACAACATTTGATTCCACTCTTCTAGTGCATACCCCGGTCGGTCCGACACGGAACCATCGTCAAAACTAAAACTGATCTTTGGTTGTGTGAATGCCTGGAAGTTGCAAATTATCAGGAGTAATATCAGAATTCTCTTCATGGTTGTCAAAAGTTTGGCAAAGGTCAATTCAGTTTAGATTTAGGAATGTAGCCATATTTGACCAGGTCTGCTTCATTTTCTATGGTAAAAGCTTTGCCCTCTTTTATTAGAATCTTTTTATCTGCTATGCTCAAAATATCCAGGTAGTAATGATCTGTAATTACGATCACTTTGTTCTCTTTGTTTCTAATTAATGAGTCATTGACAGCATCTCTGTATTGAGGTTCAATTAATGAAAAAGGCTCATCAAGTAAAACTAATTGGCGATCCAGGTTTACCACCAGTACCACCTCCAAATATCTTTGTAGACCATAAGAAAGAGACCGAATGGATCTCTCTTTAATTTCCATAACCCGTGGGTCACGTAGCAAGTTGCTTTGCACAGAACGATCTGGGTGGTACATTTTTATGGCTGACCAGACACTGATGTCTTTGGGCAAAAAGCTTGATTGCGGAAGATAGGCCATTCGTTTTCCTGAATTAACCCTGCTCATATTCACCTGCTTAGAATCTAAAATAACCTCTCCTGCATCTGCCTCTAAAGCTCCGAATAGAATTTTCATCAAGGTCGATTTGCCGCTGCCACTCCTCCCCATAAGTCCCAGAATATTTCCGGAGCTACATGAAAACTCCAACCCGTTTAAAACCACCTGGCTTTTGTAAGCTTTCGCCATACCCACTATACTTAATTCAAACATCTTGGAGCACGATTAATATTAATAGGCATGCGGCAGCATTTATGACCCAAGTGATTGTAATAAGTTTGGGTTTCGAAAGACCCAAATTGTAATAAAAGTAATATTGATCTTTCTGGAAATATTGATAACAAAGTAACCCTATGACCATCCCCAAAGTGCCTAGCATAATCACGCCAGATAATACCCCGCGCAGGGCTCCAATTAGAATGGAAAACGCAAGGTTAAATCTAGTTACGTCGTAATAGTATTTGTAAACTGCTCGGTACATGCTTAAACCTCACTAAAGTTGAACTAGTTTTCGATGATTTCAAACTCCACCCGTCGATTTGCCGCCCGCGCCTCTATTGAAGGGCCAGACTTGATAGGTTGGGTAAGTCCCATTCCGATAGCAACCAGTCGTGGCGTTTTAATTCCTTTCGATATCAAATAATCCACTACCGCTTGGGCCCGCAACTGAGACAATTTTTGATTTGCTTCAGCAGTACCTACATCATCGGTATGGCCTATGATCTTGGCATCAAGTTCTGGATGCTCCTTTAAAAAGATGCTGAATTGGTCCAGTTCTTTTAAGAATAACGATAATAGACGGGCAGAGTTAACTTCAAAGTTGGCATTCTTAAATTCGATTGGCCTACCGTAAGCCACATGTTCATAAACAATTTGGTTATCAAGATTAGAAACTACCAATGAATCTTTGGGGGTGGTAGGTACCGTCCGTGGCGGTATGCTGCGGTTTTTAAAACCTTTGAACCGGCGTTTTTTGTTATGACTGATATAACCTACAGTACCCCTGCAATGCCTGTCAAAACATATTATGCGTGACAGAAAATAGTGGTTAGGCGCATCTCTTCTACGGGTAATGGCTGCGTTATCTGAAGACAAATGAGAAACCATCAAAGGTTTTTGACATCCCCATAAATTAAGTAAGAGTAAGGCCAAGCCTATTGGTAGTAGGCTGTTCAAGGTGCTAGGTTTATAAGTTTAACGGCCTTTTTGACAAGACCATATCTCACCTCCAGTATTTATTAGCTTACCTTTTAAACAGCACAACCGTATTTTCTCATTAAGCGGGTGCTAATGGCTACTCTTTATAGTAGAAATAAAAGGTTTTTTCGGGGTCATCAGGTACGGTGGAGCCAGGAGCCATAGCACCATTGACAGTCACTATGGTAGGATAGCCATCCGCGTCGTATTGATAGTGATAGGTTTTAGTAAAGAACAGGGTGTCAGACAAGTAAACTTGATATTCAGTTACATTATTGGGCCACTCCCCACGAAAATCAACATCATTAATCAGCGTGCTATAAAAAGGATTGGGGTTCTCGTCATACTGATACACTACTGAGGAGCCCGTGCCCACTGTTTTAATAGACAACCAATTTCCTCTAGCGTCCACTTCAATGCTATCTATGTGAACCACCAGATTTTGTCCAGTGACATTTTGTGCAACTAAGATCTCGGAGTTATCATATACCAGGTCGTAAGTAGCAAAACGGGTACCGTCTTCTTTTTGGACAATGGTTTGGAGCAATTTACCCTGAGCGTCAAAGGTTGCTTGTTTTACAAAATCCACACTGGGGACTCCGTTGGTATTTAAAAAGGAGTTGACACTTAGTCCGCTATACTCAAATTCATAGCGGTGAAAAAAATCACCCCCACCCAGACGGTACACCTGTTCAGTAAGTGTTCCATTGGTATAAAACAAACTGTCATAGTCTATTTGTCCGAAATCATAGTGAAGCTCGTAGGATTGCAGCTGTTTTTCATTAAGAGCAGGCAAATCG
>JAJCYK010000510.1 GCA_029262935.1 Cytophagales bacterium
GGGGTCTGGTCGGTAATATCTGTAAACTTCGGATCGCCTCCTACTTCACTATCGTTTCTTAATAAATGGCTTTGAGGGTTTAAAGGATAGGATCCGGGGACAATCCTTCCACCTACAAATAAATCTATATCTCCATCTTGATCAAAGTCGGCACCCACTACGGAGCTGCCACTGCTGTTTATGTCGGGTAAGGCTTTGGATAAGTTGAACTGGCCATTTCCATCATTTAAATAAAGCCGGTCCTGATAATTTGGGGAGCCTGCGGTATGTGCTGTTCCCCCGCTTACGATGTACAGGTCCATATCTCCATCATTTTCTACATCAAAAAACAAACTACCCATATCTTCAAAGACGCTATCTTCCTGCCACAGCATTGGTGAGAAATTGTTGCTATCACTATTTTGAATAAATAACTTTCCCCTTTTATTGGCGGCTCCACCAATGTACAGATCCTCATTGCCGTCGTTGTTGACATCCGCCACGGCCATACCTGGACCCTCTTGCGCGTGCATTTTTGGCAGGATGGGTTGTGTATTGAAATCAACTTGATGATTTTCCTGATGACGGAAGTTTATTCCATAGGAATCACTAACTATATTAAACAAAGCCGGGTTCTTCCTTTCCTGACTGCTATTTTTTAGATACGATTGTTTGTAGTTTATAGAAATGGTCTGATTGGTGGCCACATCTTTTAATAGCTGATATCGACCATCGGGCCACCATACTTCCAAGCTGTCTACACTACGGATGCTGTCCAAACCAAAATGGGGCCTCGGGTCAACTGACGATTCATAACCTCGGGAAAGGTAATTTTCATATACCTGCAGTCGACCGTCGTATTTAAGCCTGACTTTAGCACCAATTCCCTGGCGGTTTTGCGAAGATCCTTGAAATTCTATCGTCAAGTAGCGCTTTTTTTGTTGTTGGGAGGTTCTGTTTTCATATACATGAGCCTCTTCATTAATGTTATTAACCACCAACTCCAAGTCACCATCGTTATCCAAATCTACGTACACGGCTCCATTTGAGAATCCTGCACGTTTTATACCCCATTCTCTTGACCTGTCCTTAAAAGTAACTCCGCCGGAATTTTCGTATAAATAATCATGAATATCAGCCCCTGCTAAGGCACTTATGTCGTCCAGCTTGTTTTGGATCTTAACTTCAGCTTCCCCCAATGGGTTGTCGTAAACATTTTGATAATGGATGTAATCCAAATTGCCTAGATCCCTCAGAAAGCCATTTGTAACAAACAGATCTTTGTCTCCATCATTATCATAGTCGCCAAACAGCGCGCTCCAAGACCAATCTGTACTACTAACTCCGGACATAAATCCGATTTCGCTAAACCTGCCTGATCCCTGATTAAGTTGGAGGGTGTTTCTAGAGTATTGTGCTTGATACCCTGACTCCAACATGAGTTGAAACCGATCATAACTAGTGGATGATATGATTAATTTTTGACGCAGATTGTCCTCTGGTCGCATATCAAGCACCACGATGTCCACGAGTCCATCGTTGTTAAAATCCGCTACATCATTACCCATTCCAGCATAACTTGTATGGGCTAAATAGTCAGAGGCTTGATCACTAAAGGTTCCGTCTCCATTATTGATATACATGATGTCGTTTCCAACAAAGTCGTTTGATATATAGATATCTGGCCAATTGTCATTGTTTATATCACTAATTCCTACGCCCAAACTGTACCCTTCTACTAATACTCCGGACTCTTGAGAGACATCAGTGAAAGTATGATCGCCATTATTGCGATAAAGTACATCCGTGCTCACCGCTTCACCTTGTAATTTGCGCGGTTGCACCACATTTACTTTGCGCTCATAAGCAGCTGGATTTATGATCAAGAATAAATCCAAGTCACCGTCTCGATCATAGTCAAAAAAGGCTGCGTGCTGAGTTTGTCTTTGATCAGCTATCCCGTACTCTCTTGCCCGCTCCTGAAAGGTATTATCACCATTGTTTACATAAAGCAGATTCCTTCGTTTGGATAGTTCATCGCTTCCTGAGACACAAACATATATGTCCAACCAGCCATCTTGGTTTACATCAATCATGGTAGCTCCAGTGCCCCATTGGGTGTTCTCCACCCCGGCACTAATGGTAATATCTTCAAACTTTAAGTTTCCTTTATTTAAATACAACCGACCGCTGGTCATGTTACCACTAAAATAAAGGTCCATTAAGCCATCGTTGTTTATGTCACCCGTGGCTACTCCTGCACCGGTATAAATGTTCATAAACTTATACACATTGTGGGTTTCATTCTCCTCTATGTGGTTGTTGAAATCAATCCCGGTTTTAGAGGCAGAGAGTTGCTTAAAGACAGTACCCTTGTCACACCCAAGCAGCGTGAAGCCCAAGATTAACCAAAGCAAAAGGCGGCACTGCTTCATTGATTATGGGGTTTTATTACATTACTGGTTCCGTTAATACGAAACACCTCCACTTGTTTGGCACGGTTTGGTATTATTACCATTCTGGCGCTCTGCGAGAGATAACCGCTCCCCCAATAGAATTCCTGCTTCGAGACACTGCCATCGGCATAAGTAATTACTGCGTAAGTGTCTGTGTCTTTGGCGTGGTATGCCTGCCGGGTACTGGCACTGGCATATACCTGTAAGTCATCATTATTTTGAGTCATGAATACGACACTTAAGCCTTGTGCATTTACCAGATGTGCCATCCCTTTGCCATCCTTGCTTACTTGCAAACCACTTTTCACGGTAGGTGTGGCCTCTAAATTTCCGTTTCCATCTCCCACTAGTAAAAGGCCATTAAAGGCATCATATCGACCTGTGGATACTTCGGGCGCATAGGAATTACCTATCAAAAGGGCGTCCAAATGTCCGTCATCATTAAAGTCTTCAATGGTCAACCCAAACACCGGAGCAAATTGCGCCTGGATAGGCAAGGGTTTTATTTTAAATTGTCCGTCACCCAGATTCTCTAAGTACGACGAACTAAAGTTTTCACTATGAACCATGTAAGCATCATCTAGCTCAGCTTCCAAAAAGGACTCTTCAAAAGTACTACCAGCAAACTCGTCATAGGTTTTAAACCTAGCTCGCATGGCATTGATTTGATCGATTACGTCATCTCTCGTATGGGCGATATAATTTTCACCTTGTACGTAGTAGCACATGATGGGATCCAATCGACCATTTTTGTCAAAATCCTTAGCATAGATGCAAAGAGGCTCATCCGGGGATGCCTCAAAACGGCTATTTAGTCCTAAATTGCCAGCGATGTAGTCAATGTCGCCATCTTTATCAAAATCACCCCCTGCCAGGCTGTTCCACCTCCCTTGTTTGTTTGTGATACCTGTCTGGTCCGTGACCTCGATTAAATTACCTTTTTCATTGCGGAAGAGGCGAATGGGCATAAATTCGCCAGCAACCATAAGGTCTGGCCACTGATCGTTGTCGTAATCGGTCCACAGGGCAGTGGTCACCATACCCAATTCAGCGGCGTCCGTAACAATTGGTTCTTTCTTAAATGAAATTGCTCCATCTTCAACCCAGTGGTTTTTCAGTATAAAACTTTTAGGAGCTGTGGGATAAGATCCAGGGACCAAACGTCCTCCTACAAATAAATCCAAGTCTCCATCTCGATCATAATCGGCGGCTACTACCACCGAGTTACTACTCCTCATTTCCGGTAGCAAGTCCCTGCGCTCTGTAAATTCTCCTCCACCGTCATTGATATAAAGCCGGTCCTGATACAGTTTGGATTCGGCAACTTGAGCGGCTCCTCCACTACTAACATAAAGATCCTGATCCCCATCATTATCCACATCGAGGAAGACCACTCCCATGTCTTCATAGATGCTATCCACTGGCATTTTTTCCCCAGTCATGGTTCCATCTTGGCCTTGCAAAAAAATCCATCCGGGATAACCCATGGCACCTCCCACATAATAGTCCCACAAACCGTCGCCGTTGACGTCACTCACTGCTATGCCAGGTCCATTTTTGGAATGTAAATGAGGCAATGTTGCTTGCACTTTAAAGTCGACGAACAAATTCTCTCTATGCCTATAATTTGCTCCTAATGAGTCCGTTACCAATTGGAAAAGCGTTTCGCGTTTTAATGGTGTCAACGGCTGAGGTTGGGTGGCATCAGCATGTTGCAAAGTCAATGTTTGATTTGCCTCTACATTATTTAATGTCTGTTGTTTGCCATCCGGCCATATAATCCTGACTTCATCGATGTTTATTGTACTGTCTAATCCAAAATGCATAACCGGGTCCACAGTACCCAAGTAACCTCGAAATGGGGAATGATACTGATGCTGCACACGGCCCTTATACTTTAACCAAACTTTGGCACCCAAACCTTGAAGGTTTCCACTCGGTCCTTTTATGTCAACTTTTAAGTAGTTGGCATGTCCATCATGATTCGTGGTGTTTTGATAAAGTAGCGCCTTTTCATCTATGTTGTTGATTACCAAATCTAAATCGCCGTCGTTATCTAAATCCGCATAAACTCCTCCATTGGAATAAGTCGGTTTGAATAGCCCCCATTCCTGGGTGTAATCTGAAAAAGTAAGGTCGCCTTGATTACGATAGATGTAATTTGAAACTTTGCTTCCCTCCAATTTATCAAGTGCTTGCAGGCGCTTTTTTTTATTGGCCTCTGGCTCCCCCATGGTGAGCTCTTGCTGACCATATACTATAAAGTCCAAATTGGTTACATCCTGCCGATAGCCATTCGTGATTAGCAAATCCTTTAATCCATCGTTGTCATAATCTCCTAACAATGCGCTCCAACTCCAATCTGTGGCATCAATTCCAGCTAATTGGCCTATTTCACTAAATGTGCCATCCCCATTGTTTAACTGTAGCGTATTACGAAGGTATTGCGGTTGATAACCGAACGACAGGTTGTTCTGAAATTCATCGTAATTATTACCCATCATGGTTAACTTTCGACGCCGATTGTCCTCTGGTAGCATATCCAAAACCACAATGTCGACGAGACCGTCGTTATTATAATCTGCCACGTCATTGCCCATCCCGTTGTAGGTCTGGTGACGTAGATATTCTGAAGCGAGGTTTTTAAATGTGCCGTCGCCTTGGTTAACATACATTAAGTCGTCGGTTAGAAAATCGTTTGACACATAAATATCTGGCCATTGATCT
>JAJCYK010000511.1 GCA_029262935.1 Cytophagales bacterium
TCCACCCGGATCGTTTCCTTAATCCAGGGTAATTTGATTAAACTTAAAGTCCACGGAAGTCTATCCAGCAAAACATCTATGCTCTGCTGCTCCATTAGCAGACCCCAGCCATTATGCTCCTTAGTAAGCCTCCCCGGTCGCGACAAGAAGCCTTCTCTAAGCCCATCCGTGGAAGTATTACCTAGGTTTTCCCAATGATCAATAACTGCTTGCAGCAAATTATCGCCAGCTTTACGGTGGGACTTAGGGATATGGAGGTTTCTGGGAATGGGCATATTTAGGGGCAATCCACAAAGCAACTTGGGAATGGTCAAATGATACTCATCTGGTTTTAGATCACCGGTGGCCAGATAGTAAAGCAAATGCACTGCACTTTGTTGGTCACCAGGATTTATAAACTTCTTTTCAGTTGTTAATTCCACTCCCTGGAAAAATTGCGCCAGGAATGGATGCAACAACACCAAGCCTCCGTAGTTAACATACTGGGCTTCTTCATCAAGAACCTGATCAGAGTTTACTTCCTGAGAGTTATCAACTACTGCTTGATGCCGCTTATTCAGAACATCTAGCCCATTGTCTTGAGTTTGATGCCTGATAGGAACCTCTGATTGTGTGGGTTTATTGCTAAGCAACGAAAGGAATTTGTTAATAATTTTCAAACCTGCTTTCTCCGAAAACGCAGGCTTGGATGCATTTTGTGCCATTGGGATATCCTGAATCAAATAGTCTCGAATAGGCTCATGCCGTAGTATCAACGAAAGGTAAGTTTCAAATGAAACAGGCGGTTCCTTGGTGTTGACTTTTAAATGATTTGCCAACAGATACTCTATTAATTCATTCATTTTCAGTGGACTACCTTTCACAACTACCTCATTTATAAGGTACTTCCAAACCTTATTCCACAGATACTCTTGCAGCCCTCGATTGCTAGTGGTTGAGGTGCTATGGATCACTAACCAATCCACAGGCTTTGTTTTGTTGATCTCAATTATAAAGCCTATCACCTGCCTACACTTAGCGATTGATTCCCCTAATAATTGACCGCTGTAAATCTCTAACAATGGAACTAAGAAGGGTTCTGGAAACTGCCAAACAAGCCTGTCAATGGTGTCAGGCCGAGTAGTTAAAAGTGTGCGTAATTCATCCACACATTCCCTTCTTTGAATCAGTGCTTCCAACACTTTGTCATTCCATTTCTTATCTGGGCTACTAGCAGACCATGGCAACGAGCCATTCTTTAAAAAATAAAGCCATTGATCCCAGATATGCTTAGGCTTAGCAGTGAACTTTACTTGAGGCCCTGAAGAAATGATCTCACCTCTCAAGGCGGTCTGCAACGAAAGGAGCACCTTGTCCAGACCTGCTGAAGAGATTAGTTCAGCTACAGAAATATGGCCTAAATCAATTTCCACCTTATCAATAGAAACCACTTGTTCCGGGTCGACTATGTCATCAAACAAATGTTGCAACTTGGGGGCCATCTCACTCCAAAAGAAGTCACTAAGGCTTTGTTGGATACCAAATGCATCACTCCCCTTGCCTATATGCAATTCGAATCGTTGTTTACGAATGAAATGGTGTTGGTCCATTATTTAAACAATCGTTTAATTTTACTGATCACTTTAGCCTTATACCAGGTTTTCCATACCTCACCTTGCCATGGAGCTATGAGCTTATTGCTATCCTTGGCAGCCAGTTTCATCGCGTCTTTAAGTGCGCTCCTTACGTCAGTACTTAGAGCATCTTGATCCAAAATCACTTGTTGATCCAAGAAATAGCAGGTCACATTTTGCATTAAACGCAGATAGCGGTCTTTACCGACTTTTGATCGTGATCGCTTAGCTGCGGCGTTTAGGATCTTCATAAGCTCTTGAAAGTCCTTAACTTCTGCAGGGCTTTTCAAAAACAATTCACTCCGCTGAAAGGCTTCAGTATTTTTGAACCGGGTGTCTTTAATTTTATTTATCCCAACCATGTATTCGGCTAATCTTTTGCGAATAAGACTGTCTGTATCCCCAGCCTCAACTGGTGTTGTTGTGGTCCCTCCAATGTCGATGGGGTCCGTAACAGGAAGATCAAGGGTTATTTCAGGCAGCTTGGGAAATAGTGGGCCTAAACCGCCCTTAGGTATATTGACCACGTTACCTAGAAACGGAGAAAATCCCTGTAGATTTAGGATATTTAGAAATTCCGGGGAATAAACCTCTTTTCGGTTTGCCGTAAACGCATAGTTTATATATAAATTAGTGCGATTAAAAGGTTGCTGGCTATTGCAATCACACTGATCCGGGTCGTCAGTAGTATCCGGAACGCAGCTGTTCAGAGTAGACAAACATTCAAGTATATCACAATAGGGGTCAGTATCCTGACACCGATAGCTGCAACTTTTCCATTTAAGCCAATCACGATATTTCTCCTCAAAGTCACATAATTGCTGTGGATCTATCCATTTTATGTTTAAACCAATATGAGCAGGAGCTTCTTTTCTTAGTAAATTCTGAAAGAGCTCCCTAAAATCGGCTCTACGGAATCTCTTGGTCCAACAGGGAAGAATAACTGTTACCCAGAAAGAATACGGATCTGCTCCCGGAATAAGGGTTTGCCTTTCGTCTTCTCTAATGTCAGCAGCACAGGGATCATCTTCACAAAGATCGAATTCCAGCGGACAATTTGGATCAGGCAACACTGGAAAGAAACATTGACAGTCTTCTGCTTCCGGCCGAAATAATATATGCTCCAATAAATGCATGCCTTCTCCATTGGTACATTGTTTTATGCGCTTAATAGCCAATTTTTGGCGCTCTTTGCTGGTATAACATTGTGGATGGCAAGCCAGTATCTTATGAGGGTTAGTTATAACAACTTGAAACTTGCGGCAATCGTCAACCTCAACTATTTGATAATTCGATGACTCTGTTATCAATTGTCCAAACCCTTCATAGTCGCTCTGCAACTGTGAACAATGGTCATAACGTTTCCGGCTTTGCCATACTACCGCGCCCTTAACTTTTTTAAATTCACGCTGTGGATTTAGTTTGCCATCCACACAATCACCGGGTTGTTCATCCACTTCGATAATTTCAAAATCCGGGCAATACAACTGAAAACCGTATTGATCTCCAATTTGGTAACAGGGATTGGTCCGGGCTTGGCTAATCAGTTGCTCGGAATTAAGTAGCGCCGAGGAATGAACTGCAATCAAATCGGTCTGATCTTGCAGATCAAATTTTTTGTTTTTGCTATAAAGATTAATGATCCCTTTAGCAGACACATTATAAAATTCGTCGCTTTGCGCGTGTTGCAAAGCTTTCCAGCCCGCGTCCAGGGCCTGCTGCTGCTTATCGTACTGGGCGGTACCCTCCCATAATATTTGTTGTTTGCTATCATTTATAAGGAAGGAGTACTTTTGATTAAACTCCCCGTCCGGCTTTGGTGCTGAAATGGAAAGGAAGTCATCACTGCTGGCATCAGGTATGCAATGGTTGGCAAGTTTTTCGATTGCCGATTTAGCCTGATCGGGATGATAATAGTCAAAGGGATGATCCGCTACATAAAATTCCGGATCGACTACTTTAATACCATGACAACAATTTACCTCGTCCCAATAGGTATGAATAGCATTTTCTTTGCACACAATCTTAAGTAAATAATCCAGTCCACTCCAGGCCGCCTGCTTGCTTTCGTAACCCTCACAACTCTCTAATAGTACTTCTCTGATTACCAGTCTATGACAGCAACATGATTCAGTATCTTGAATAGAGGCATAGTTGCCTTTGAATTCCAATAAGTTCAGGAATAACCGGAAAGCTTTTTGAGTTTCCTCTATAGTTTCCCAGCACATTTCGCTAATCCAATCTTGTTTGCAAGCCTTTCCTGAACCGGGGCTTTGATTTAGAAGGTGGAAATAATAACATTCATTCACCGTGACTTGTGGGCATTGTTCCGCTAAAGTGGTCTTTAGTTTCTCGGGGCATTTGCAAACTAACCGGGTCAATCCAGATTGGCCGAATTTTTCCCATGCTGCTGTTGCTACCACCACAAGTGGCTGGCCTTGGGCTTGACTGTAATCCCGATCAAAAGACTCCTCCGTCAAAATCGGAAAGGCTGTGGTTTGATGGTAGCTCCCGTAGTTTTCAGGGTCACAGGCTTTTTTAACTACATCAGTAATTTGTTCTTCAAAAGCACAGCGTGCTAAATCCTCGGTTTCATAACCCAGATAACTTTTAAAGTAGACTTCATGGGTCTTTTCATCCATCAGGAGATAGTGATACTTTCCGCCGATTTTTTGTATACATTCGCTGCCGTCGGACCTGCGAATTCTGATAGGATAGCTGCAGAACAAGGCTACCAGTTGGTTAATACCGCATTCTTCCAAGACTTGGGCAGGAACCACAGCTAAAGGCTGTTGACTATCCGGACATATGCCGAAATCCAAACCATAGCATTCCTTTTGCAGGATTAATGGCTTATCGTCAGGATCTCCATAATTGGCGGTAGAAGATGCTGCATCAATTATTTTAAGATAGCAAGCTTCAAATGCCGTTTCAGCCTCTAATTTGCTCCCAAATCCCTGATAGCTTTTTAAATAAACTTTATCAGAAACCCGTTCCCTTAAAAGGAAATGCCACTTGCCATCTTCCTCTTTACAGGTGATATCCCCACCTAAACAAATATCCAAATAATGATAGCCAGCTTGGGCTGAAGCGAATAGGTTTTCGCACAATTCCTCAAGAGGTTGATCACCACATTCACAAGGATGATAGGCAAAATACTGATCTTTTTTAAGCACTCTATAAACATAATTACCACCCTCTTTCCCAGGTATTTGAAGTATGTAATCTGTTAAGGACTCTTCCGCAGTACTTAGTATGTCCTGATAATCGGCGGCCTTTTTTAAAAAAGAAGATACTGCTTCAACAGATTCCATGGATGATTGCAGAGAAGCTACAGCATAAGCTTCCGGCTCTTGAGCCCTGTATTCCTTGAAGACAATCTTCCTTGATTGGCTACTCACATCAAGATTAACTTTCAATTTGAAGAGCCTTTTTTGGAATAGTTTATAGGCCTGCTCTGCCGCTGTCTGACTGTCAAATTCTAGTCGACTTTCTAATAACGGCTCCCAACCACTGGCAGGGTTTTCCCAATAATACCGATAGCGCCATTTAAAGGAGTAGGCTGTGGATTCAATAGAATAGAGATTATCACTGAGTTGTTGCTGAATTTGTTTAATCAAACTATCCCCTTTTTCCCAATTAATATAACCGTAAGGATATTCCGCAATAGCTTCTTGCCCTTTATCAACTAGATGTAATTGCTGGGTATATCCGTCCTCTAAAGTTATCTTTTGATAATTGCCTTCTAAGCAAGCGTTGGGAAGCATTTGAAGGTAGGCCTCCTGTGCTTTAGATTCGCTATAGTAAGCATTGGAAGATTTGAGCAAAATTTTTCCTTGGTTATCTTGAAGGGTATAGACATATTCCAATGGCATTGAACAAGGTGAAGCCGTGGCCTTCAAACTATTCAAAGTGGCATTAAGAGCCTTATCACTTTGGGCCTTTGATTCATAACTGAAAGGATGCTGTGCTAGAAATTTCCTGCCCCGTCCTCTAACCAAAAAGCTAAAGTTTAAGTTAGCTTCATCTCCAGATGGAAAATAAGCAGTTTTACGCCTAGCGATTGCCAGCAGTTCAATTACTCCATCATAAGCTAATTGTTTGGTTCTGTAGGAACTGTAACTGGTAAGTATAGCATCCTTATCGAACTCATTCTTAGGAATACGATACCCGAAACCTCTCTCCCCTTCTGTAATTATATAACCCTCAGTTTTCCAAGTATTTATAACATTTGTTTTAAAGTCATTTGCTACGTCTTCTGATTCAAATCTTATGATAGAGGTAGCTAGTTCATACGTTTTATCGGACAATATCAAA
>JAJCYK010000512.1 GCA_029262935.1 Cytophagales bacterium
TACCTGAAAAAGCATTGGGCTTTTTAGAAACAATTGCAGTCTGGTGCCACGACATTACGGTAGCAGTAGGCCTTCCTATACGGTTCGAAGACGACTTGTACAACTGTACTTGTTTAATCCATAACCAACAAATTATGGGATTTATTCCCAAACAACATTTGGCCAATGATGGCGTACATTACGAAACTCGCTGGTTTACTCCTTGGCCTCCAAATACTCTCCGTGAATTTAATTACCAAGGCAAAATCTATCCTTTTGGCGATAAGATCTACGAATTAAACCAAGTAAAAATCGGGTTTGAGATATGTGAAGATGCTTGGGTAGGTGAAAAGCGGCCAGCCTGCAGACTATATGAGCAGGGCGTTGAATTGATTTTAAATCCATCTGCAAGCCATTTCGCCTTTGACAAATCAGCCTTTAGGAAAAATTTAGTTACTACCAGCAGCAAACGTTTTGAGTGTGTCTATGTCTATAGTAATTTGTTAGGTAACGAAACGGGACGGATGATTTTTGATGGAGATATCTTCATTGCCCAAAAAGGCCAATTGGTTCAACGCAATGCGAAACTTTCTTATCAGCAAGTGAATTTAGCAAGTGCAATCATAGATTTTGATCACCCTGACGCCAGTGAAGCTACACTTACAGTCGATTCACATCAAACCAATGTGGAGTTTGTAAAGGCTGTCAGCTTGGCTCTCTTTGATTATCTGCGCAAAAGCCGCAGCAAGGGATTTGTATTGTCTCTTAGCGGAGGTGCCGACTCATCAATATGCGCCATTTTGGTTTCGGAAATGGTAAGACGTGGTATACAAGAATTGGGATTGGAGCCCTTCCTTGTGAAAGCAGGGTTTCCAGAATTGATTCCAATGGTATCAGATCTTAGCCCAGAACATGCCTATGCGAAAATCATGTCACAAATGCTGGTATGTGCCTATCAAGGAACAGTAAACAGCTCCGACGCCACCTTTGAATCTGCAAAGACCTTAGCAGAGTCGATAGGTGCCACATTCCACCATTGGACTATTGATGATGCGGTAGCCATCTATAGAAATAAAGTAGAAAATGCCTTGTCCAGGAAATTGGATTGGGAAACAGATGATATTGCCTTACAAAACATTCAAGCCAGGGCTAGGGCTCCCATAATATGGATGTTGGCTAATCTGAAGAATGGTCTCTTAATAAGTACGTCCAATAGAAGTGAAGGTGATGTTGGATATGCCACTATGGATGGTGATACTTGTGGTAGTATTTCCCCTATTGCTGCCGTAGATAAGCAATTCGTGATCGATTGGCTGCAATGGGCTCAAGTAGAATTAGGGTATTCCAGTCTGGAACAAGTAAATAATTTGGCACCGACTGCCGAATTAAGGCCTTTGGATCAGCATCAAACTGACGAAGACGACTTGATGCCCTATCGGGTGATTGTGGCTATTGAAAGATTAGCCATCAGAGAACATTTGAGTCCCAAAGAAGTATTTATCCAATTGAAAAATGTTCAATTGGAACCGTCGGAAATTTTGGCTAAACACATCATTAAGTTCTTCACGTTGTGGTCTCGAAATCAATGGAAAAGAGAACGATTGGCCCCTTCTTTCCATCTCGATGACTTTAATATCGACCCGAAAACATGGTGTAGATTTCCCATCTTATCAGGAGGGTATCGCGAAGAATTAGCGGAATTGCAAAACCTAACAGATATCAATAATTAGCTTTAATAGTGTAACTTACATCCCGTAAAATTGGAATACATGCAGCTACTCGATTACATCGTCTGGGATCCTACTAAGGAAATGTTCAGACTTCCCTTTAACGATCATCCTATTGTTTGGTACGGACTTTTGTTTGCCATGGGTTTCATTTTAGGGCAACAATTGATGTTCTATATTTTTAAATCCGAAGGCAAAACCACACAGGATGTGGAAACTTTAACCTTGTACATGGTTATCGCTACTGTGATAGGGGCCCGCATAGGACATTGCTTGTTTTATGACCCGGCACATTACCTCAGCAACCCTTGGGAAATCCTTATGGTCTGGAAAGGTGGATTAGCCAGTCACGGGGCAGCTATTGGCATTTTGACCGGCATCTATGTGTATTCTAGAAAAAAGGCCGGTCAAAGTTACCTTTGGGTAGTGGATCGAGTGGTAATTATTGTGGCTTTGGCAGGGGCCCTGATTAGGTTCGGTAATTTTGTTAATTCTGAAATCGTGGGCAAACCCTCTGATAGTAACACGAGCGTAGTGTTCGCCAGGTCGCTGGAAGAACGAGTAATGAATGAACAATTTGTTACGAAAGCAGAAGCTTCAAAACCACATCAAAATGTAGACAGCCTTGGCTTCAAAGCCCCTATTGAGCTTACTATTGAATTTACCCCAAGTATGGATGCAGGTCTAGTTGAGAACTATTTTCAGCTTAAATTTGCAGAATTAATCGAACCTCTAAGCCGGGTAGGAGAACCGCATATCAAAGGATTTACCAATACTTCTGCCTACCAACTGGTACCTGGTTCCGGCTCTGGACCTACGGCTAAAGTAATTGTAGAAGGAATACCACGACATCCGGCACAACTTTATGAATCCATCTCAAGTTTTTTGCTGTTTCTTTTGTTATTATTTGTCTGGAGCAGAAAGAAAGGAGATACTCCGGAGGGTTTAATCTTTGGTATCTTTTTAGTGATACTATTTGGATTGCGTTTTCTGTATGAATTCTTAAAGGAAAATCAAGTGGCCTTTGAAGATAACATCCCTCTTAATATGGGTCAGTGGTTAAGCATTCCTTTAGTAATAGCTGGAATTGTGATTTTGGTCAGGGTATTCCTTAAAAAGAGTCAAGGCACAGGATCGTAACCTTTACCCCCCCAGGGATGACAACGTACAATTCTTTTTAATGCTAACCAACCTCCTTTAATAGGTCCGTGTTTTACGATTGCATTTTTTGCATATTCGGAGCAGGTGGGCGTAAAACGACAAGATGCTGGCAATAATGGTGAAATTACCCACTGGTATAATTTGATTGGAAAAATAAAAAAAAGGGTTACCCAATTCTTCATAATCATAAACATACATAATTTGCAATTTTATGCGTGTTGTACGTCTTGGAATTGTCTAATTTTCATTGAAAAAATGCAATTAAATCAGAAAATCTAGACTATATGTGAGATTTGGAAACCATTTCAATTTAAATCCACTTTAAATAGCATTAGATTTGCTGATCCACGGGGGGAGAAACATTTTATTGCGGTTTGTACAAACAACTACTATTAGTTTTGATGATAATAGCGGTCAGTGCTGGGCATTTAGAGGCTCAAAGTGCTGCGGACAGTACAATATTGGCTAATTCTAAGGCAGTTGCCCTCCCTAGTGACAGCATTCAACAAAAAACCGTAACGGTTAATAAGATCTTTGTCGTTGGCAATAGACGTACCAAAGAACGAATCATACTTAGAGAACTATCCTTTGTCCCCGGCACCCAAATTCTCCAGGGAGATGTCCCCTTGATCGTAGAAAAAGATCGGGAGAAGCTGATCAATACCAGTCTCTTTTTGGAGGCTCACATTCAGTTTATTGATGTCACCTCTGAATATGTGGATGTTGTAATTCAAGTTAAAGAACGTTGGTATTTCTTTCCATCACCAATTTTTAAGTTAGCCGACCGCAACTTCAATGAGTGGTGGGTCAACCAAAACCGGGACCTAAATCGTGTCAATTATGGACTAAAGCTTTTTCAGTACAATTTTAGAGGAAGAAGAGAGACCTTAAAGGCAGTGGCTCAGTTCGGATTCTCTAAGAACTTCGCCATAAGCTACTTAGTCCCGGCCTTTGATAAAAACCAGCGCAATGGGTTAATAGTTGATATTGATTATAGTGATCAGAAGAACTTAGCCTATCGCTCTACCAACAATAAATTGACCTTCTTAGAGGCAGAAGAAACATTGAGACGAACTTTTAATACGAGCTTGACTTGGACTCATCGGTATTCGTTTTATAACCGACACTTTCTAAAACTAGAATTTAATCGTACCAGTATTGCAGACACCATCGCATTGTTGAATCCGAATTATCTACTTGAGGGTCGCACCTTGCAAAGATATTTTTCTCTTAGCTATCGGTTTACCAGAGATCATAGAGACTATGCTGCTTATCCTTTAGAAGGAAACTTTACCTCCTTTAGGGCAGAAAAGAATGGCCTTGGCCTATTCAATGATCTAAGCAGGCTGTCGATGCGTGCCAGCTATTCTCAATTTTTTAAACTTAAAAACAATTTCTTTTTAAGCAGTCGTATTACTGGACTGGCAAGTTTTCCCAAAAGACAGGCCTACTTCAATACTGCAGGTTTAGGGTACCGTCCTGATGATATCAGAGGGTACGATTTGTTTGTAATCGAGGGACAGAACTATATCATAAATAAAATTACCTTTAAGAAACTGCTCTTCTCTAAACAACAAAGCATTAAAAGCATTCCCATACCACAATTTCAAACCATTCCCATTTCCGTCTACCTCAAGGCATTCTTCGACTCCGGATACGTGGATAATGACCTAAGCGATCCAGAAAATCGCCCGCTTTCCAATAGGTACCTTTATGGAGGCGGTTTAGGTCTTGATGTGGTTACCTATTATGATTTGGTGGTGAGATTTGAATATGCCATCAACGACCGTGGGAATACCGGCTTTTTTATAAATGTGCGAGCCGATATATAATAGTTCCTCTTTTTTTGACTTCTTTTTTTTAAGGTATAATCCTCCATTCCAGCAATTTAGGAAATAGTAATAAACCAATATAATGTATTGGGTTACTAATACACCGTTAAACCATTAAGCCTAATTATGGTCTAATAATAAAGAACACTAAGTCCATGTTACTCTATGCATTTTTATTAATGGGAATTTTTAAAATTATTGCCCTTGGTATTAAACGCTATTGGTTCAAAAGTTTGAATCTAGCCGAAAACACCTTATCAACCAACACGATCAAAGGGTAATTCAATATCACAACGCTATGGAAATCAACACATTAAAAACTAAAGATACTCTTAAATTGGAGCAAAACAATCATTTAGATTTCAAGAGTATACATGATTATGTCAAAGGGAAAATGTCCCTCATTGATACACAACTCACTAGTCATCATATTATGCAATGCTCCCGC
>JAJCYK010000513.1 GCA_029262935.1 Cytophagales bacterium
ACTTTGAAATTAAAGAATGGATTGCAGACGATTTTACGGATGCCACCCAATCGTTCATTAATGAAATTGCTATTGAAGGCACTCAAAACGATACCCTCTATCATACGGAAGCCAGTAGTGCTTCCACATTTACTTATGAGATCCCTGTTAGCAGTCCAGGACCCTACTTGGTTGAATTGCATTTTGCTGAAATATTTCATGGCATAAGCAATGCCAACGGCGTTGGTGCCCGAATTTTTGATGTAGATATTGAAAATGGTCAGGGTCAATTAAATAATTATGATATTATAGCCACTACTGGAGCTCCTGCCACGGCAATCAAAGAAAATTTTCCTGATATACAGGTAACTGATGGTTTTGTCTCTATTGTTTTCATAGCGGTAGTTGGAGAACCCAAAGTAGCCGGTGTAGAAGTAAGTGTCGAACCATAGATTATAAAACATTTGAGTTATATTCTCGTTAATATAATTAGCGACAATTGTCGTTATAATCATGTTTGTATGTAACTTTAAGCTATGGACTTATCAATTAACCCCTCCTACACCACTCAGTTGGAAGGTATTCGCCAATTTCTTGGAGGCACGAAATTCAGACGCAAGCCTTTACGTAATTCACTAGACCTTGTTGATGCAATCAACAAAGGGATTACCAAAGAATCTTTTTATATTTTTCAAAAGAAAATTGATATTCCCTTATATAAAATATGTCAATTATTACCAGTTGATCCCCGCACCTTACAGCGATACCAAGTGAAGCAAAGACTCAGCCCCAATTTGTCTTCCTTGATCGTCGAGCTGGTGGAGCTCTTTTACCAAGGCGAAGAGATTTTTGGCAATTTGGAACAATTCAAAAGCTGGCTGGCCACGCCAAATATGACTTTAGGAGGCAAAAAACCATTCACATTATTAAATCACTCTCAAGGTATTGAATTGGTATCTGATGCTATCGGTAAAATTGCCCATGGCTTAGTGGCTTAATGAAACTATTCAGGTTAACAAACCCCCTTTATGCTCATGATTTACGAGGTATAGGGGCAAAAAAATACGGTGCGCGCTGGAATAACAAGGGCGTGCCCATGCTGTATACCGCTCCGGATCCAGCTACCTGTATGATTGAATTTATGGTACATATCCAGAATCCCAAGTTATTTCCAAACAACCAAGTGCTAGTAGAAATCGAAGTACCAGATACATTAGCAACCATTAAAAGAGTGAACAGTCGGGCATTGCCTGATTATTGGGATCAATATCCAGGCCCAATGGAATTAAAACTTATAGGTGATAAATTTACTGAGCGGCGGAAACAGTTAATATTGTCGGTACCGTGCATTCCTGTTCCCAAGACTCGCAATTATTTGCTCAATCCGTTGCATAACGATTTTGGCCAAGTAAGAATTACGGAAATAACCAACTACCCTTTTGAAGATCGATTGATGCAATTAATTCGCTAAACAACTCTTCGTTTGCATTTGCTTAAAATTATGACCATTTTTTTATCATCAAAAATAAGCCTATGCATTCTTTCAAAATTCTTGTAGTGTTACTTGTGGTACAAGGTTCCTGTACTGTCCCTCCAACTGAAGGTGAAACTACAGTTGGACACAAACAACCCAATATCGTATTTATTATGACAGACGATCATGCCAAAAATGCCATGAGTATTTATGGTAGTCCTTTAATAAATACTCCTAATCTTGATCGCATAGGAAAAGAGGGTATCGTGTTTAACAGGTCCTATGTTACCAACTCCATATGCGGACCAAGTCGTGCCGTTTTCTTGACCGGTAAATACAGCCATGTAAATGGATTTAAAGATAACAGTGATCTTTTTGATGGTTCTCAAGTAACCTATCCAAAAATTCTTCAACAGCATGGCTATTATACTGCTGTGGTTGGCAAATGGCATTTAAGAAGTATACCTCAAGGTTTTGATTATTGGAATGTACTTATTGACCAAGGAGATTATTACAACCCAACGATGATAAATATGGGTGACACCATTGATCATACGGGATATACCACCAATGTAATTACGGATTTAGCAATCGAAACTTTAGACAAAAAAGTGCAAGCGGATCAACCATTTTGTTTGATGGTGCACCACAAAGCTCCTCATCGCAATTGGATGCCGGACTCCGCCCATTTAGCTCTGGGAGAGAAGGTGTATGATGTTCCCTCCAACTTTTATGATACTTATGAAGGTCGCCCTGCTGCGGCCCAACAAGATCAAGCGATTTCACGAATGTTTATGTCTTTTGATATGAAACTTGACCCCAGTAGAGTTCAAGAGACCGGTACCGGAGGGGCTACTGACGGGTTTGATGCTGTCAAAGCTTGGCAGCGCAGTTACGATCGATTAAACGAGCCGCAAAAAGAAATTTGGAATCAATACTATGGGCCGATTAATGATAGTTACTTTAATGACCCTCCAAATGATCAAGAGTTGAGTGAATGGAAACTTCAACGTTATTTAAACGATTATTTAAAATGCATCATGAGTGTGGATGACAACGTGGGTAGGTTACTAAAATATTTAGAAGAG
>JAJCYK010000514.1 GCA_029262935.1 Cytophagales bacterium
ACGTTATAATGCCAATACCGGGAACAACACCAGCACTGTGGGCGGTATTGCAGGAGCTTTAGCGGATGCTTTTGGTCTCGTAGGAGGCACAGGCGAAAATGGTGTAATTTATGACGCGATAACAACCACCGCCGCTGCCTTAGCTGGTAGTTTAACACCAGCCGATGATGATATTCCAGCTGGTTATCTAAACTATCTATTATTTGATGAAAACTATCAATTAGAAGACTTAGGCTACCAACCTCTGACTACCTCTGGTTTGAATCAGTACGAGCGCTTAGCTATGGATATCATAGTTCCAAAAAATGGATTTATGTATATTTATGTAGCCAATGAAAGTGCGCTGGATTTGGATGTGTTCTTTGATGATATGGCAGTGACCTTAGCGGAGGGACCTATAGTACAAGCGGATGACTACTATCCGTTTGGGTTGAGTATGGAAAATGCTGGTACCACGGGCGATAATCCCTGGACATTCCAAGGGCAGGAGAAGCAAGATGAACTGGGGTTAAATTGGATGCAATTTAAATGGAGGAATCATGATCCGGCAATAGGAAGATTCTTTAATGTAGACCCTTTGGCAGCGGATTATGTTCATAATAGCCCGTATGCCTTTAGCGAGAATAAAGTGGTAGCTCATATTGAACTAGAGGGACTCGAATCAGAAAGGTTTACGGTTGGGATGAACTCCACTCAAAACGGGATTCGAACAAAGATTTCTGCAAAAATTAATGTTCAAAGACAGGCCCAACTACCATCAGCTAATCCAACAGAGAGAGATATTGCTGAAATTGAAAGCGGGCAAAATTCCGTAGAGACAGCGGAAGGGGTTGTTGATGCAACCAGAGGTGCCGTCAAGGGATCGGGAGAGGCAATTGAAACTGTAGCTGGGGGTGTATCTACAACCTTAACAGTAATTTCCCCAGCCTGCGCTGGTTGTACACTTCCTGCAGCCGCAGTCTTTGAAACCGTTGAGAAAGTTGGCGTCGGAATGCAAGTTGTAGTAGATGTTGCTGATGGCAATAATAAAGCAGTCGTGCAAAATGGAGTTAAGTTGGTGATTGATAAAGCCGGTAGTCAACTTGTTAAAAAAGGGATGAAGGAAATAAAGAAAACATCAAATTTAACTGAAAATCAGACAGGGACCACTCAGTCCATTTTGGAATCAATTATGGAGGTGTTTACCACAAGTATGAATGTGATAATAGACCAATTTGAGGATGATGAGTAATTCTTTCTGGGGAATTGTATTCTTACTCTTTGGACTTCTTGCATTGTTTTATGCTTTTAAGTTCGAATACAAGGATATATATGACAAGGAATATGAAAGCAATAGTGCGCTGATTTCATTCTGTCAGACATTAGGAATTGGCATTGGAGCTGTGGTTGGGGGTATTTTACTATTTATAATCTAAAGTGAAAAAAGTTATTAGAAGTATTGGTAATATGGGAATTATTGGCTCAAGTATGCTAATTGGCTGTTTATTTCTTGCATGTGAACATGAGAAAACACCAAGAGAGATGTTCCAATCGGGTATTTATTTTGTTTATAATACTACTGATTCAATGATCATAACAAGGTTTCCAAATTACCAAATTGAGAAAAACATAAAGACTGGGAGCACGGATTCTATTGGGATAGAATGGATTAGTGACTCTTCTTACATAATGAATTTAAATGATCACATACTTTATTTTACAGAATCTGATACTATAAAAGTTAGCAGTATTACAGTCAATATCATCGAGGTAAAAGGAAGCACATACGTATACCATGGAAGGATAGATGAGCTTAATTACGAATTAACAGATTCTGTAAAAAAGCTCCATTAATCGATGACGATGAGGCATTCAAATAAATCAAAGCTATTAAAGGAAGCCTAGTACCAATATCCAATTTTGTCACTCTCATTTCTTCAATAACCCATTAAGATCTATGACATAGATGAGTGTGTAACGTCTGCTTACGACCCGAGACCGTAGGCGGACTTAACTGTAAGTTAAATCTTTTTTATGACTGAAACAGAAGAGAAATTAGAACTTGTCGAATCTGATATATTAGCCTGTGGGTCTAAATTGCAAAAGATGAAAAGTCGTGTTCCTTTAGCAATTGTTGTGGGCATAATCTTTTCGTTCATATTCCCATTTATGCCTGGCCACAGAGGAAAGGAACCCTTAGCTGAGCAGTGGGGGTATCAAAATGCCGTAATATTTAGTGCGACTGTGCTTTTTATAGCCTACCCCATTGGATACATCCTTAGAAAAGAGCGAATAGAGAAAAAATTAAGGCAATTGAAATTAAAAAAGCACTTAATTAAAAAAGGGAGGCTATATAAATAGGAATGCCAATTATACCGTTGTTAGACATCCTTTTCCTCTATCTTGCTTATTTCCTTTCCTAAGATTATTGTTTTGTCAGCGAATACAAATATTATAACTCCTATCGTACACATAAGAAGTGATTTCACAATAGTGTTGTAGTTAATTTTATCAGTTGCGTCGGAAAGTAGGAAAAGTATTTGTGCCAATAATTGAAGTCCAAAACTCACAATAAATAGGAGAGCCCATCCCTTAACAAACCACTTCACATACTTAGATTTTATTAGAAGGGCAACTGCCACCGCTAAATGAGCTGCAACAGGTATCAAGGCAATTAGTCTTCCACCAATCAATGTTGCTCCATTTGTAAAAAGAAAAGCTGCTAAAACTGCTAAAATAAATCCCAAATATAATTTACTTGAATACGTTACTTGCATAAGATCCTTGGTATGGCGTCCAGCTACTGGATAAAGCAATTTATCAATTTTATAATAATAACCGCCTGTAGTTGGACCAATAAAATAGTGTAACTCCACATATTATGCGAGTACGCAATTTCAGGAAAATAAGGGAGGTTAAGCGATATACACCTGGGGGGTTAAATAAACCCTGCGTTTTATTTAACTTTTTAGAAAGCCTTCACAATTTGTCGAGCTCTCTGTTAGCCTTGTCCAATTTCCCGCTCATGTTCCATCCAATGTCCACTACTCTTTGAAAGTAGCTCCTGGCTAACCTCGGATCTTTCTGTTTATAGTAATCTCCTAAGAAATCTAACGCTTCTATTGTGTACCAAAATGGTTGGAAGTTGTTTGCGTCCACTACGTTTTTGAAGTATATCAGAGCTTTCTCCTTTTCTTGGAGGTTATTGTAGTGAAATCCCAAATATACATTGATGTAAGGGTCGAATTTATACACTTCTAGTGATCGCTTCCCTAATTGCTCTATGGCTTCATCAAATTCCCTGTAGCCAGCGTCAATGGATAAAGTGGTTAATAACTTCATCAATGTTTGGTTTTCGTAATCTTTGTGGTTGGGAAAATGTTTCAGAGCCTGAGTGACTAGTTCTTTACTTTGTGTAAATTCAGCGTTGTCGGCGTGTCCAATAAAACTAGCAGCCAATGCATTTGCTAATAATTCTTGACGATAAAAGGACTGAAAGCCGTTATTGTAAAATGTTAAATCTAATTCTTGAGTACGGTCCCAATTATGTATCTCTAGATTTTTTGGTAGATCAAAAAGGAAGTGCTTCAAAAAACTTAAGGCGAATAGGGAGTAGGTTATATCACCATTTATTAGTCTGGCGGGGTCGCTCATCAAATTGTTATTAGCAAGCAAAATTAAAGTGATATCATTTTCTGGAACTTTTAGTAAAAGACTTGAAAAACAATCTTCCTGACCGTATCCCCAAATGAGTTGCTTGCCTAAAAACTCCTGTGAGAAAATTCCCAGGCCATATGGGCTATTCCCATAAGATGTATTAAAGGGGGAGAACATCTTGTTTTTGTTCTTACTAGAAATTAGTTCTCCTGAGGTAATGCCGTTATCAAAAGTGGCAAGATCTCTTACTGTTGACGCAATTCCACTGGCGGTGCTGATACCAATATCATAGTGACCATCTTCAATTTCACCGTAGTAGTAATAAGGCTTGGCTAGGTTATCAGCTAGAGAGTCCAAAATGGATTGATCGACTATTGGAAAAGTATGATGCAAACCTTGCGGTTTCAAGATATTGTCTTTTAATAATGAATTAAGGGGCTTACCACCTACTTTCTCTATGACTTTGGTTAAGAGAAAAAATCTACCGCTATAGTTAAAAAAACTACCAGGTACTCCTTCAGATGTATGCGACAGTATATGTTTGATTTTGATGGAGTCAGAAAGGGTTCTATCGTCCAAATAGTTATTAATAGGATCGTCTAAATCAAGATCTCCTGATTCAACAAACTGCATGAGCAGTATTGTAGCGAAAGCCTTGGTTACTGAAGCAATTGGAAAAATGGTAGTTGAATCAACACGTCTTTTGGTTTTCAGATCCGCATATCCAAAGTAGTTTTCGTAAGTAACCTTCCCATTTTGGGTAATAATAGCCGCCATGCCGGGTATGTGAAAATACTCTTTGAAATATTTAAGATCTTTCTCAAATCCCTCAGAAGGTGACTCTTTCGGTTTTTGTTGGCAATAAAGAAGAGATGGTATGATTAATATTAAGAATATGTGTCTCATTCCTAATTAGCTAGTACAATACTATAAAGCCTGCTTATCACTTTT
>JAJCYK010000515.1 GCA_029262935.1 Cytophagales bacterium
TCCTATGTACCATACACATCATGGACCGATAACCCACGTGGTGGACGACAAATGGACAGCAACTGCACTTATGTGGGAACCGATAAGAGCGCTGTCTCAATCGTACCGCCGCACAAAACTCAACGGACATGCAGAATTTAGAGAGATGATGAACATGCGCACCAATTCATCAAACAATACCGTTTATGCTGATGCCCAGGGTAACATAGGATACTATCATGGTAATTTTATTCCCATCCGTGATGTACAGTTCGATTATTCTAAACCCGTCGACGGCAGCAACCCTAAAACCGACTGGCAAGGTTTGCATACCGTGGACGAAGCTATTACCTTATTCAACCCCCCCAATGGATGGCTGCAAAACTGCAACTCAACTCCTTTTACCGCTGCTTTAGAACATAGCCCCAAACGTGAGGATTACCCCAATTACATGTCTATTGATCGGGAAAACTTTAGAGGCATTCACGCCATAAGATTATTAACGGGAGCCAAAAACTTAAACATAGATAAATTAATAGAATTGGCTTATGATCCTTATCTGCCTGGATTTGAGGTATTGATTCCAGGTTTAATAGAGGCCTACCATCAAAATCCTACGGAGAATCTTAAAGGTCCAATAGAAACTTTGCGAGCCTGGGACTATCAGGTGGGTACGGAATCGATAGCTATGTCCCTGGCACATTATTATGGGTCTATTTGTTATCGGAAAGGCCAGTCACCGCAAGTGCTGCGTAGGCATCCCATGAACCGTCTCAATTACTTTGGGACAGAAGCGCCCTATGAAGAAAGGTTAGCCCTTTTCGCAGAAGCAGTGGAACAATTGCAGAGGGATTTTGGCACGTGGGAAATCCCTTGGGGAGAAATCAATCGATTCCAAAGATTAACGGGTACCATTGACCCGACCTTCGACGATTCAAAAGAAAGCATTCCTGTGGGTTTAGCTTCAGGTAATTGGGGTGCCTTAGCTGCTTATGGGGATCGTTATGAAGACGAAAACAAGAGACTGTATGGCACTCGTGGTAATAGCTTTGTCGCAGTAGTTGAGTTTGGCGAAAAGGTGAAAGCTAAAAGCATGCTTGCCGGAGGGCAAAGCAATAATCCCAGTTCCCCTCATTTTGAGGATCAAGCACAACGGTATGCAGATGTGGAATTTAAAGAGGTGGCTTTTTATCGAGAGGATGTAGAAGCTCGTGGTCAAGCTACCTATCATCCGGGAGCGCGCTAGCGGCTAAAATATCGGATTACCCATGCGTTAAAAGGCACCAATATCATACCAAAAAATACACACAAACCACCGAACAACAGGTGAACCGGAATAATGATATCTGAAAATCCCCTGGCAGCCAACTTTGAGTCAATAGGTAGTACTAAAAGAGCACCATAAAGAAGTAACCCGACCAATATCCCTTTGAAAAACATAGGCCGAGGTAAAACCATGACTATAAAAGTGTAAAGAAATCCGGTAACTAAACCAACCAAACCTCCAAAGGCAATTACTTCCAGGCTTCCCTCGACAGTGGCCCCTGAAGGCACGGCACCCATATGCGCTATTATACGCATGATCAATCTTCCTCCCATACCTAATACCATTGCCCCTAGTAAAGAACTACTAAGGTAAGATACAATAAGCCGCCTAAGTACAGTAGTCGAGGCTACACCTGCTAAATCAAATCGCATTACTTCTCCTGACAATCACCTTTATGTATCAGGACGGAAAGCAATAACAGAATGTTGGAAATCCAGCTGTTTACAGCGCCTCGTAAATCTTTTTTAAAAATTCATTTACATAGGGACGACCCATCCAACGCATCACGATAACCAGATTTTGTTCAGGTTCTACGACAATATAGTTGCCACCAAACCCCGCGGCATAAAAGGCATTGTCAGAAATCGTATTCAAGGCGGAGGAATCATCAGGATCCAGCCACCATAAAAAGCCATATTCCTTATTGGCGTCGGACGGGGTCATTGCCTTTTTGATCCAAGCTTCGCTGAGCAACCTCTTCCCGTTCCAAACACCTTTGTTTAGAAAGAGTAGCCCAAAACGCGCGTGGTCCTCTGTGTTGATAAAGAGACCTCCTCCGGAATGGCCTCCGCCACTGACAGATTGC
This sequence comes from Cytophagales bacterium, assembly GCA_029262935.1. Taxonomy (GTDB): domain Bacteria; phylum Bacteroidota; class Bacteroidia; order Cytophagales; family Cyclobacteriaceae; genus JAJCYK01. The sequence goes on from JAJCYK010000515.1 coordinate 2,112, forward strand.
ATATTTATTCCATCTACATTTACCCAAGAATTGTGATAACCATGCCACCGCCAGGTAGTAGAAGCGCCAATAGGGTCCATGATGTGCTCTTTTAGCACCATGGGCAAAGGCTTGCGCCACACCTGAAGTAAAGAATAAGCTAGCAGATTGACTCTTATATCATTATACTTAAAATGAGTCCCAGGAGTATGCAACTCACGATTTCGCCATTCATCAATGCCTCCTTCAGCGGGTGGTCGATCCGCCCAATCGTAACCACCCCACAGTTGGCCATACCAATCCGAACTTTGATTTAGTAAATGTCTCCAGCTTATGGCGCTGTTGTGGACCCCTAGAAATTTCTCATCGCTGATGTAATCTTTAAGTAGTTGATCCGGTGATTGAATGAGACCGGCATCCCATGCCAGACCTGCCACCGTCGATAAGTAACTCTTAGTGACACTAAAGGTCATATCTACTCTTTTGGTATCACCCCAGGAAGCCACCAAATACCCATCCTTGATGATCATTCCGGCCGCTGCGCCTCGTTTTTTTGTAGGGCCAAGAATTTGATGGAAGGGCTCTCTTTGAAAACCTTCTACAATGGCCAGCCGTAAGTCTTTGGCTCCTTCATACTCATGAGCTATCGCAAAGTCTATGGCTTGTTGCAATTTAAATCTATTAAAGCCCGCTTCTTTAGGAGCTTTTGTTTGCCAGGTAGCCACCTCAGGAAAATAGTCTATTTGAGCCTGGCTACTACCAACTATAAGCAGAGACCACAGGATTTGACTGAATAGTTTCATATAACCAAATTAATCTTGTTTAAGGTTGAGTTGAGGTTTTCCCCCCGCCTCCAAGTGCTCATTTAAATATTTGGTTAATAGTCCGAACAAATGCCTGGTGGTGTTTTCTCCTTCTCTTATACTGTGCGTACGATTTGGATAGGACATCAGTTGAAACTGTTTGTTATGTTTTATTAAAGCATTCACCAGAATCTCGCTATTTTGATAATGAACATTATCATCACCTGTACCATGTACTAGTAATAGGTCTCCCTGTAGGTTTTGAGCATGAGTTACTGGCGAGCCTTTGATAAAATCTTCTTTTGTTTCCCATGGGACTCCCATGTACCGCTCTTGATAAATGTTGTCATAGAGAAGTTGATTAGCCACGGGCGCAATAGACATTCCGGTGTGGTATATTTCGGGATACTGAAAAAGCAAATTCAATGTCATGGAGCCTCCGCCACTCCATCCCCATACCCCAACGCGGTCGCTGTCTATAAAATCTTGTTTGATTACTTCCTTTGCTCCCATAGCTTGGTCACGGGCATTGATAACCCCAATTTTTCTAAAAATACTCTTGCGCCAATCTCTACCTTTAGGACTAGGTGTACCTCTATTGTCCATGGTCACTACCACATACCCCTGCTGTGCTAGCAGTAGGTGCCAAAGTGTGCGACTACCGCCCCACCGGTCACGGGCTGTCTGGCCTGCGGGCTCACCATAGACGTAAAATACTACAGGATATTTCTTTTTTGGGTCAAAGTCTGGAGGGCGAACCATATAACCTTCCATATCCACTTTATCTTCCGTGGTGATGTTGAAGAATTCAATAGGCTGCTTAGCAACTTTATTAAAATTGTCGTGAAGTTTGTTGTTGGACGCCAATGTACGGATGCTTTTATGACTAGGCAGGGCCACCAGATCAATAACGGGAGGCTTATTGGCATTGGAAAAGGTATGAAAGGCAAATTTGCCTCCAGGCGCCACTTGATAACTGTGGTCCCCTGGCTGCTCCGAAGGAGAAAGGCGTTCCGGTGAGCCTTTGCCGTCAAGCCGCGTCCGGTACAGGTATCTTTGAGTGGGGTCGTCGGGAGAGGCAATGAAATACACATATCCGACTTCGTCATCAATTAGCACGACACTTACCACATCATAATTACCAGCAGTAACCAACTTTTTCTGCCCACTGATTGAAATCCTATAAAAATGGTTCCAACCGTCAGCTTCACTCAACCAACTGAACTCTTTCCCTTTATTAAGCCAAATCCAATCATCTATTGCCCGGACCCATGCTTGGTCTTTATCCGTATAAAGATTATTTACAGATTCATCTGCCAGAGCATAAGACCAAATGCGATTAGTATTTTGTTTACGAGGAATTTGCTGGATAAGTACATGCTGTGAGCTGGGGTCCCACATCATACGAGGCAGATAATTTTGTTTCTTATCTCCTGGGATGGGAATCCAACGCGTTGGACCTCCGCTAACGGAAATTATTCCAATGCGACAACTACTGGGATCTTCACCAACCTTTGGATATTGAATAGGGACGTTAAACGGATATAGTGAATCCGTATTATTGATCATTAGAAAGTCTTTGATTTCGGTGGCATCAACTTGCCAATAAGCAATATGTCTGCCGTCAGGGCTCCATCTAAATCCATCTCGAGCTCCGAATTCCTCCTCATATGCCCAGTCAAAAGTACCATTAATAAGACGTTCCGTTCCATTATCCGTAAGCGCAGTTAACCCTCCTGATTGTAAATCTTCCACGTATAAGT